>JAJDXV010000073.1 GCA_022823085.1 Candidatus Poribacteria bacterium | reverse complement strand
GTGGCGGAAATGGGTTCTACCCGGATGGCACCGCCCTTGGGCTTTCGATTGGAAGCCCCTGTTGTCTTGGTTTAAAACCAGGAAATGTTCCTATAAGGAACAAAAGGAATCTCCAATCTTTAGATTGGAGAGGATGTCAATGCTTTCTTCTCTTCAATTGATATCGTCTTTGTCTTTGAAGTCATCCTTAGCTTGATGGGGTTGATATTCGCTTACGATGCAATTGCAGGTGAACGTGAACGCGGCACATTGCGTCTCGTTCTCGCACAGCCCATCGGACGCGGGCAGATCTTACTTGCGAAATATATCAGCGCGATGGCCTGTCTGTTGGTTCCGCTGATACTGAGTCTGCTTTTTGCTTTATTGATGCTAACGCGTTCGATTCCGCTGTCAACCGCTGATTTTCTCCGCATCGTCGGGATTGTTCTCACATCGTTCGCGTATCTGTCGCTATTCTACCTCATTGGGCTGCTGATTTCCGTGGCGACGCGTAGAACCGGCACGGCACTAATGCTCGCTATGTTCGTATGGGGATTTCTGATACTCGTGTATCCCAACCTCATTCGAGCAACGGTTAACCCAGGCGGCGACATCCAAGCGCGTGTGAAAACTGCTCATAACCAGATTCAACAGATTTTAGATGAATATGAAAGGGAATGTCAAAAGTTCCTTGAAAACGAGGGAATCGTTGGAGAGATGTCGGAATTCAGCAAGGCGTTGGGGTTTTATCACCAAGCGGATGTGGACCCAGTAACCCTGACGACTTATATTGAAAGTATAAGTGTTCTTTCAGAGATCCGTCCAGACTTTGAGAAGTACGTCCCTGTCGCTAAACGATATTACAATTTCATTGAACCGTTGGCTACCCGAACAGTAGAAAAAGCGTGGCGTATCCGCAAGCAGGCACTTGATGAACTTTACGTTAAACAAGCCACAACCGATAGGATATTGTTGAAATTCTCACCTGTAGGTATCTATGATGCAGCGACGCAAGCGTGGGCAGGGACTGACCTATCTGGACTCAGAGATTTTTTCAATGCAGCGCAACGTTACCGAAAAGCCAAAATTGACTATTTCTATGCAAAAAACGCGTTCGCATCACGAGAGTGGTTTGTCGCTGATAAAGGGGCCGTAGACTGGCGCACACTCCCAACGTTTACTTTTCAGAGAAGCGATGTCGGAACGAATGCAAATCGGGCATTACCAGATATGTTTCTACTGCTGATCTGTAACCTCGTCCTGTTCATGGTAATAATGCTTATTTTCCTCAAGAGTGAAGTGTAGAATAGTTATAAGTTAACAGTTATAAGTTATAAGTTAAGAGAGTTCAGGGACTCCCAACCGCTTTTTCTTATAACCTACCACTTATAACCTATAACCAATCTTCTGAAAACTGATAACTGACAACTCATGTGATATATGGCACTTTTAAGTATAACTTGGCGAGAACTCTACGACAACCTCAATAGCCTCCGTTTCGCATTAGCGACGGTTCTGATACTTGCCTTGATGTTGACGAACGCGGTTGTGTATCTGCGCGAACACCCGGCACGGACACAGGCGTATCACAACGCCGCTGCCGATGCTATAAAGACATTAGAAGCGCGCAGCACCAACTTATATAGCCTTGCAACACAAGGACCCGGCGATCTCCATAAAGTGCCCTCACCGCTCCGTTTCTGTGCGGAAGGCGATGAAGCGTTTCTACCAACACACGTCAGCGGTGCCAACTACGGTCGCAGCATCGCCAACAGGGCACCCCTCTGGCGGATGTTCTATCCACAGGAGACACCAAATCTCCGCAATATCCGTCCCGATTTCACAACACTTGATTGGGCGTTCATCGTCGGCTATGTACTGAGTTTCATCGCGCTCTTGTTCACTTTCGACGCAATTTCCGGCGAACTGGAACGCGGGACACTGCGGTTGACATTGGCAAACCCCATCCCGCGACACATTGTCTTGGTCGGCAAGTTTTTAGGCGCGTTCATCAGCATTAATATTCCGTTTGCAGTCGCGGTGTTAATGAATTTACTCCTCATCTCTACCTCTGACGCAGTACAACTCAACGCCGAGACGTGGGGACGTTTAGGCATCTTGTACGGGATCGTTATCCTCTATACCTGTCTTTTTATCGCTTTGGGACTTCTCATCTCTGCAGCAGTCAGAGAAAGTGGGGTGAGTCTTGTCGTGCTGTTGTTAATCTGGGTTAGCTTTGTCGTATTTATGCCGAACACGTTGGCATCTATCGGCAGCCGAACATCGGTACCGATAGCTTATGAGGAATTCTGGATGCGGCGTATGCAACTATCAGATGCAGCACGCGAAGCATACACCGACAAATACGGAGATTCACAAACTACGCCGTCAGTACATGTACTTGGAGAATATGTTACCACAGAAGCAGAAGAACATGAACGCTACAATGAAGCATATTTGAAGCAGCAGATCGAACAAGGAAAACGGGCGCGCGCGATAACCCGTATCTCACCGACAGCAATTGTTCAACGCCTCTTTGAAGCTTTTGCAGGGACAGGGTTTAAACGGCATCTGCAATTTATTGAGAACGTCCAGCGTTACGCCCGTCAGTACCGAGAATTTGTTATTGATACGGATAGAGCAGACCCGGAGAGTCTCCATGTCGTTGGAATTCGAGAAGGGATGTCGCAGAAACCTGTCAACCCAGAAGCGATTCCCAAATTTAAGGATACACGCAACCTCAACCGCGATTTCAATACCGCAGCGACAGATTTATTGTTGTTGGTGCTGTTTCTTGGGGTGCTTGTGTCAGGCGCGTATCTCGTTTTTGTGCGTCTTGAAATTTAAGGTCTGCAGATTTCAGGTTGGAATACGATACAGGCGTATAAAATAGGACTTACGCATGCTTCTCTTTTGTAGCATAGACTGTTAGTCTGTGCCCCAAGAACGCTGTGTTTTCCGAGAAATATCCGCGAAAAAAAACTGGCTATCGTCAAAATTGCGTAAGTCCTGTAAAATAAAGAACAGCGGGAAAGAAAAAGTTGTTTGACAAATCAAGGCGAAACGTGTTATCTTTTATAGTGAAACCTAAAAATAAAGAGACACTTTCCTCCCCCCGGTAGGTTCGGTTTCTAACCGAACCGGTACGGAGTGTCCTATTAATTCTAAACTTTACTATAATCAAAGTTTCGAGAGATTCTCTGTGTCCATAGATACACAGACGCAAACAGAAAAACTTGCAAAATCTGACGCTTGCGTAAGTTCTGAGGAGGTTATCCTAATGCTACAGATTGAAATTCACTCGCCTGCTCTTGAAAAAGAGGTTAATGCTCTGATTTGTGCTGGGCTATATCCTGATTCCCACACCTTAATGGTTGATGCCCTTGAAAGACTTGTCCAAAATAAAAAGAAGTCCCGCCTTGATGCTTCAATCCAGCTCTATCAAGCAGGAGAAATAACACTCGGGAGAGCCTCGGAGCTAGCTGGTATGCACCGTTTTGAGTTTGAAGAGGCGTTAAAAGCAAGAGGCATCTTGAAAATCGTTGAGGTTGGGTCGGTAGAGGAATTGAAGGCGGGAGTCTCGCACATCAAAAGTCTTCACAGAGAAAAGGATAAAACAGAGGTATAGCGAGTTTGGTCTTTATTGATACCGACATCCTCTCGATTTTCGCCAAGATTCAACGTTTGCCACTGTTGTTCGCTGTTTTTGATCAAGATGTGCTTAACATTGCCACTGCTGTAGAAAACGAAATTACTATAGGTGTTTCAAAGGGATTTCCTTTTGCCAATGACCTCGTGGAATTACAAGCAAAAGGGCGGCTTCGAACACACCATCCGGTAACTGTAGATGAAGAATTCATGTTGTCTCTGCCACCTACGCTAGGGGCAGGTGAACGCGAGTCTATGGCGATATGTAAACGGTTCGCTGCACTTTTTGCAAGCAATGAACGACGAGTGAGGCACCATTGCCTAACACGCGGGATTCGTTGCACAAATCTGGATGAAATCCTGCGAGCACTTTGGGAGTTAAAAATTTTGGCAGAGTCCGATGTAAGAAAAGTCATCACTGAAATTGAGACGAAAGATTCTCTCAAGTTCCGATCCACAGTTACAATTTTTAAATGAATCTAAACACAGGGCGGTCAACACTTAGAGTTCAAATCTGTCCTATTCGCTCGAGAAATCCATAACCCTTGAAGTTATTTTTATTTGCTGTCTCCTTGAACATCACCGTGCCATACGTTGTATTGACATACTCCCACAGCTGAAGCAGTGGGATTCTTAGCTGGACTCCCAATACTTTCGTTTTTGGCGGATCGTGGGGTTCAGGCTGTTAGTGCCAACGTAGAATGCTTTGGCAGTCGCAAAGTCTAACTTCTACTTCCCGCAGTAGTTAATGCCCTAACTACAAGATTGTCATCAATGCTTGGTATCCGAATGCATCATGACCCGTCTATTACGGTGCCCGG
>JAJDXV010000079.1 GCA_022823085.1 Candidatus Poribacteria bacterium | reverse complement strand
GAAAAGAAGCAGCACAATCAGAGAGAATCGCCAAGCAGAACCGTGGCGAAAAAACGGACTGCACTATTTAATATAAAAAAAGGAGCGGTGTTTCCTCTCCCCGCTGAAGCGAGGGAGTCTCCACACCGAATACTTTGATGAATGGAAATTGAAAAGTTAAGATCCCTACTTGAACAGGTTAGCGGTGGAGAGGTTGCAGTGGATGATGCGCTGCAATCTCTTCGCACCCTTCCTTTTGAAGATTTGGGGTTCTCAAAGATTGATCACCACCGTCAGCTGAGAACAGGTTTTCCGGAAGTTATTTTTTGTCAAGGGAAGACAGTTGAACATGTTCAGCAGATTAGCGAACGGATTCTCGCAGCGGGGCATCCACTTCTTGCGACGCGTGCGACCGCGGACATGTATGAAGCGGTAAAAGCGATTCAGCCTGCGGCTCGTTATAATGCGCTCGGACGAACCATCAGCGTTTCGCAGTCCGAAGCTGATGGGGTTCCGGGGATCCTCGTTGTCTCTGCTGGCACATCCGATTTGCCGGTTGCTGAGGAAGCCGCTGAAACGGCACTGATGATGGGAAACCGCCCTGAACAGCTTTACGATGTCGGTGTTGCTGGGTTACACCGTTTAATCAGTAACCACGAGAAACTTTTATCTGCCCGTGTGATTATTGTTGTTGCGGGTATGGAAGGCGCGCTTCCGAGTGTTGTCGGTGGGTTGGTAGACTGTCCAGTGATCGCTGTACCGACGAGTATCGGTTACGGTGCAAGTTTCGGTGGACTCGCCGCCCTGTTAGGTATGCTCAATAGTTGTGCCTCTGGTGTCACTGTTGTGAATATTGATAACGGTTTTGGGGCTGGCTATAGTGCCGCACTCATCAACCGATTAACGTCTTGATCTGTCATATCTTATCGTTTTCCTCTCCTGATTTCTTCAGCACAACCGATGCCGTTACACTTTTTGGGGGTCCATGTGGACTAAAACCTGTTTTAGACGGATCGTGTTCTGCTTTTAACCGAATGCTCTCGGTATCAATACTGAGTGTGACAACATCTGCTCCAATTTTACATCGAATTTGATACGGATTTGATACGGCTTGGTTCTCAGCGTAACGAGGCGGGTGCCATGTCGTGCCGCACGCTTCGGCATAGGTTATGAGGCAAGTTGTGGCAGCTTCTGCGGTGTTTCCGTTCGCGTTGAGGGTCTGTATTGCGGCGTTTGCTGCTCTATTTGTGGCACTTGTCAAACGTTCTTGAACCGTTTCGGCATCGCGTTTGTCAATATCGTTTTCATCTTTGGTGTTTCGGAGTGCGGCGTAAACGACTGTCGTAAGAACAGCGAGGAAAACTGCAGTACAAAAGAGGACAGTTGTTCGCAGTTCGCGACGGCGTGCCATGTTTTCAAAATCCTCGCGATGATGTGGATAGAAAGTATCGTGAGCGGAAATTGGCGTACACCAATACAGCATGCCGATGGATTGCAATAGCAGTAGGAGAGAGAAAAATTTTAGACGCATCGGTTTATATCTACCTCCATTTGTATAATATAGCATCAGTTCCCAGAAAAGTCAATTTTAGAAAAAGAAAAATGAGACTTGACCTAAAATTGTAAATTTGATAAAATGGGGGTATAGACACATAAAAATGGGGAGATAGAAATTTGCAGCAAAGAACACCTATTGAAGAACAGATTGATCTGCCGTTCGTAGAATCGTTACGGATTAGTTTTCAGAGTTTGAAAATCCGTTTTGGTCGTTCAATTATCACGACAGCGGGGATTACATTGGGTATAGCGTTCCTTGTTTCGGTGTGGATGAATAACGAAATCGGTATAGCACTGCAGGAGAGCGGACGCCAAACGACAATCAACACTTTTGAAGAGACAGCAGAACAGGGGATTTCGACAAAAGATATATGGCTCATCATTATGTCTTTGATTGTCTGTGTTGTGGGGATTGCGAATTCGATGCTGATGGCAGTGACAGAGCGTTTCCGTGAGATTGGCACGATGAAATGTCTCGGTGCGTTAGACGGTTTCGTGGTTCGTCTGTTTTTACTCGAATCAGGATTTCAAGGCTTTTCAGGTGCGCTCATCGGCGCGCTTATCGGGACATTGGGTGCGGTACTCTTAGGACTCAAAGATTACGGATTAGACCTATTTTTTTATTTTCCATTGTTACCTGCGAGTCCTGAAGACGGGCCGATGCAGCTTGGGGTGATCGTTATTATTTTACTTGGATGTATTCTCGGCATGATTTTGGCTGTGATTGGTTCATCGTTCCCCGCGTGGCGCGCAGCGAAACTCCCACCTGCTGAAGCGATGCGTACCGAGGTATAGGACGGAGAAACATTATGGCTGATATTGTTGTGAAAACCGAAGATGTTGTCAAAGAATACCGTATGGGTTCAAACATTCTTCGCGCTTTGGACGGCATCAACATTGAAATCGAACGTGGGGAATACATCTCATTGATGGGGCCGTCGGGTTCCGGTAAATCTACGCTCTTTAACATGATCGGCGCGCTCGATCGTCCTACAGAGGGACAGGTTTATATAGATGGACAGAACATGTCACAACTCTCACAAAAACAGATTGCGGCGTTCCGGTGCCACCGTGTCGGTTATATCTTTCAGAGTTACAACCTACTGCATGTACGGAGTGCACACGGTAACGTAACGCTGCCTATGATTTTTGCTGGGATTTCTGAGAAACAACGCAATGAAAAAGCAGAAAAGTTGTTGGATATGGTCGGTTTAGGGGACAGGATGTACCACTTGCCGGATGAGTTGTCAGGCGGTCAGCGTCAACGTGTTGCGATCGCCAGAGCCCTCGCGAACGATCCGAGTATTATCCTCGCCGATGAACCGACAGCAAACCTTGATACAATCACCGGACGCGAGATCATTGATCTCATTAAACGTTTGAATTCAGAGCAGGGTGTCACTGTAATTTCGGCGACACACGACTTGAAGATGCTTGATGTCTCCGATCGGATTGTGGACATCCGCGACGGACTCGTGGAACGTATCAGGAATCGAGATGAGATCGACATCGAAGTCGGCGAAGTCGGCGGTGAGGGTGAGTAAGGAATCGCTAAATTTCGGACAAAAGGACAGGACGGTTTTCGCGCAGTGATTTCAACGCAGCGAAACCGATTACAACAGGTGCGCGCCCGTCTGTACCTGTAACCGGTGGCATCGTGTCTTCCTGAATGGAAGTAAAAAAGGTTTGTAATTCCGCAAGATATGCCGGTTTGTAGCGTTCGATAAAGAAATATGGCGGCGATGCAGCGCGGATCCCATCATGGCTGCTAAAAGTGACGGTATCCGTCGGCGGGTTCTCTGCCGCAACCATCCCTTTTGAACCGAAAACTTCAACACGCTGGTCATAGCCGTAGACCGCTTCTCTGCTGTTGTCAATCGTTCCGATCACCCCGTTTTGGAACCGTAGTGTGATGATGGCAGTGTCAATGTCGCCGACCTCACCGATCCGCGGATCGACGCGGACCCCACCTGTTGCATAAACCTCAACCACTTCGTCTCCGACGAGGTAACGCGCCATATCGAAATCGTGGATTGTCATGTCGAGGAAGATGCCACCGGAGACTTTGACGTATTCGATCGGTGGTGGTGCGGGGTCTCGACTCGTAATGTGGACGATGTGCGGTTCTCCGATCTCTCCAGTGGCGACTGCCTCGCGTACACGCCTGAAACTGGCATCGAACCGCCGATTAAAACCGATCTGAAACTTCACACCCGCTGCGTCCACAATCGCTAAGGTTTCGTCAATCTGCTGAAGGTCAAGTGCTATCGGTTTTTCGCAAAAGATGTGTTTCCCTGCCTTCGCGGCGGCTTGGCTGATTTCGACATGTGTATCGGTTGAAGAGGCGACCAGCACAGCGTCAATTCGGGGGTTTGTCAGGATGGAAGTGTAATCGGTTGTTACTATCCGGACATTAAACCGTTCGGCGAGGGATTCGACATCGGAGATGTTCAAGCCGCAGATCGCGATGAGTTCGGCTTGGGGTATATTTTGGGCGATGTGTTCGATGTGGAGTTGACCGATACGTCCTGCGCCGATAACACCGACACCGATTTTTGAGGGATTATTCATAAAATTGAATTCAGGTACTGCAGATTCCGTTCTGCGCTTTCGTAGGGGCTGCCCATTCCGGGTAGGACATCCTGCTCTACAACGATCCAACCGTCGTAGTTCCGATTTTTCAATTCTGCAAGGAACGCCGGAAAATCGACATCACCGTTCCCTAACTCACAAAAGACACCGTTGCCGACAGCGGTAAAGTAATCCCATTCGTCGCTCCGAGAACGAGCAGCGATGTCGGGATGGCAGTCTTTGAAATGGACGTGCCAGATCCGATCGGCGTGTCGGGTGAACGCTTCAAGTGGGTCTCCACCACCGAATCGGTAGTGTCCTGTGTCGAAACACAACCCGATGAGATCGGGGTCGGTGCGTTGCATCAATGTATCAACTTCTGCTGCTGTCTCTATGTATCCGGCACAGTGGTGATGGAAAACGGTGCGTAGACCTGTCTCATTTTTCACAGCTCGGGCGATACGGTGTGTTCCCTGTACGAAAGTATCCCACTGTTCGGGTGTCAATCCGTGTTCGGGACGGATGCGACCGGCGTATTGGGTGCGGTGTTCTGTGGTGGCGTTGTCGTCTGAAAGGACGATGAACGGTGTGTCGCCAGCGACATCTGCTAACAAGCGTGCGTGCTGTAGTGCTGCGGCTTCACCGGCGGCGTGTGTCTCAGCATCGGCGAGTGCGACGGCGACAAACGCGCCTAAGAGTGTTAGTTCACGGGAGGCGAGTTCGGTGCGGAGTTGTTCGGGACCGGTCGGCATGAACCCCCAATCGCCTAATTCTGTTCCGGTGTAACCGATGGCGTGCATTTCGTCTAATACTTGTATATAATCGGGTGCTTTGCCGTCTAACTCAAACTCAAGCACACCCCATGAGCATGGGGCATTTGCGATTTTCATAGGAATAATCTAATAATTTCCTTTCACTTTATGATGACAAGCAACGTAAGTGGAATAGTTAATTTTTCTTTTTATCTAACTCAAAATTACCGTTAATTACAGCTTGTATAATTTCTCCCCTTTTTATGCGGTTTGTTCTACTTTGAGTTCCTTGAATGGCAGCCTTATAATATTCCTGTATTCTGCCATGTTCTGTTCCAACCTCCTCATTTGCTTTAGCAGATTTATTTACTAAATCATAGAATTGTAGAAGTCGTTTTCCTGCTTCTATTGGTTTAACGTTGTTTTCTGCTTTGAATAATGACCTATGAACCTCTACAAGCAAAGTGAATAAATCTGACTTTCTCCACGCGCGGCTATCTTCAGGAAGATCACACTCATTTATAAACTTAAATACTGTTTCAAACTGGGCTTCTAATGTTTGTTTTTCTTCAAATTCATTGTTATAATGGATGAGGTAACTTTCATGCTCACGATCCTGACTAAAGTACGTTGACATCACAGTAATGATCAGAGATAACATAAAACGAACATCCCCCATACGTCGTATTTCATTAATATAAAACACTAAGCGATTTTTGAAAAAAGCATGCTGCGCAAGTTTTTCAGCAAATTGTTTTATTTCTCCATCATACCTTGCATTGTGATGCTCCATAGCATTCAAAGCATAATTCACTGAGTTAATCTGTTGAAAGACCTTAATTATTTCACCCATATTAATATTCCCCAAGTCTCGAATAACTACATCATACTCTAAAAAAGTCCGTTGTTCTTTGGGGGTTAACTCTGAATAAGGAGGTATCCCTTTAGATAGTTTCAAATCTGACGATCCCATAAGATACTGATTTAATGTCGTCAGTCTTTGTTGACCGTCTACTAACATTACTGTCCGCTTTCCGGTATCAAGATCTACCTCACCAGCAGCAACATATATTTCCGGAAATGGGTATCCCTCTAAAACGGTATGAATAAAAGCACTCTTGTGTTTATTCGACCACACTAAACGCCTCTGAAAGTCAGGTCTTGGAATCAGAGTTTTGTTCCGAATATCTGTTAATAACTCACCAATTTTCTTATTTGTTGCCGTTGTTTTCATTGTGTGCCTCCAAATTACTCATTTGTATGTAATCTTTACATTGCTGAACACAGTCTTTTTGATAGTTCTCAATAAAGAAATAAGATTTATATAATGCCCCGCGAATCTTGTAATCACCATATTTTTCATTACCTGTTAATCCGAGGAAAAAATCCCACCACTTCTTACCAAATTGAAATACTGGAGATCGAGGGAACTTATCTGGTCTTATCCACCCTTGAAAGAGATGATCCGCAAACTCACCATATTTAGGCCAATCTCCTGCTTCTTGTTTATAATTATAAATATCTTCGTTAACTTGATCAAATAATTTTGAAGATACTAAGGCAACATCAATATCTGATTTATTTCTTCTAAAAGGACGAAACCGTTTTTTAGGCGCAACACTAAAACCAAGTTTTGCTGAACCAACCACGAAAACTTCATTTGGATGTAGTCCGAAGTGATCGGCAACCTCTGAACGTAAATTAAAATATTTATCCTGTGATAAAATGAAACAATCCCCAGCAATAATGTGTTTTCTCACGATCTGAATTGATGTATATTGATTTAAATCTTCTTTAAACTGATTAAGCCTTTCTTCAGCTTCATTACTCATATTTTTTTTCCTTAGAAAAAGATTTAACCACAAATAACCTCATGAAGTGTAGATAATCATATCCTCATTTCAACTCTGAAATCTTATCAAAATCTTGAATTGAGGACTCCAATTTGTCCATTCTCAAGTAAACTATAGCACGTTCAAAGTAAGCGTCTGTGAAGGTTGGAATTAGTTTGATCGCTTTGGAAAAGTCTGCAATAGCTTTGTCATACTCTCCTTTTTTCGCGTAAACGGCACCGCGATCGTAATAGACTTCGGCATAATTGGGTCTGAGTTTTATCTCCATACTATAGCTGGCGATAGCTTATCATATTCGCCTTTTTCACGGTAAAGGTCAGCACGATAGCCATGTCCATCGGCATGTGTAGGCTCAATTTTTGTTGTCATGCTAAAGTCTGCGATGGCTTTGTCATACGCATTGTACTCGGCGTAAATTCTACCACGCTTGTAATAGACTTCGGCATAATCTGGCTTGAGTTCTATCGCTTTGGTATAGTTTGCGATGGCCTCGTCAAAATTAACTTTATCATCATAAGCATTGCCGCGCTTGTAATAGGCATCGGCATGATTGGGTTCGCGCTTTATGACTTCGCTAAAGTTAGCAATGGATTTATCATACTCACGTTTTTCGTAGTAAGCCATGCCACGATTGTAATACGACTCAGTATCATTAGGTTTATACGTTATCACTTCATCAAACTCCGTGTCAGAAACGGTAGATTTAGGTTTCAGAGTTACTACTGGGTCAACATTGTTTTGATGTCTTCTGGCAATTGAACATCATTCTTCTGCTCAAAATCTTCAATACTTTCGTAGTCCTTATGAAATGCAGCAATAATATCTACTCCGTTGTCCCTCGCAAAAGTTAAGTCTGCTCTGGCTTTTTTCCATTTTTTTAAGTGTAACCATGCCTCGCCACGGTTGCAATATGCCTCAGCATAATCGGGTTTAAGCTTAATTGCATAACTATAGTCTTCTATTGCCTTTCTATAATCATCCTTAGCACCGTAGGAAATTCCTCGATTAAAGTATACGTTAGCATCATTTTGATCCAGGGTGATCGCCGTAGTATAATCTTCTATTGCCTTATCATCGTCACCTCTCAAAGCGTAAATAATTCCGCGATTGCCAAACGCCATGGTAAAGTCTGGTTTAAGTTCGATTGCTATAGTATAGTTTTGAAATTCTTGATCCTGGTCGCCCATTTCTCTATAGACTATACCCAGATTGTAATATGCCTCAGCAAGATCCGGTTTGAGTTCGATTGCTCTGTTATGATTTTCAATAGCCTTGTCATATTTGCCTTTTTTCTCATAAGCAACACCACGATTGCTATACGCTTCGGCAAAATCCGGTCTCAGTTTTATTACCTTGTTATAGCACTGAATGGCACGATCATACTCGTCCTGTCTACTATAAGCAATACCGAGATTATTATACGCCGAGACATAATCAGGCTTCAACTCTATCACCTTGCGGTAATCTTGGATAGCTTTGGTAAAATCGCCTTTGTTATAGTAAGCAATACCGCGGTTGTTATATGCTTCGGCAAAATCTGGTTTCAGTTCTATCGCGGTGTTATGGTCTTTGATGGCTCTGTCAAAATCGCCAGCATCGGAGTAAACACAACCCCGATTGTTATAGCTTTCGGCAAAATCCGGTTTCAGTTCCAATGCCTCGGTATAATGCACAACGGCTCTTTCATACCATACCAGTTTTTCGTTCCAGTTCTGTGTTGCATCGCCTCTCTTTTGAGAGGCACGTCCTTTATGAAACTGTGTGTAGGCACCCTCATGGATGCTTCGGTTTGTCATGAACCCATGGAAGTCGTTGTAGATAGTCTCGGTAGAGATATCGTGGGACTTTCGTAAATATTCTAGCATAGGCAATTTGAGATCCGCCGGGATAGTAATTACCTCGTCCGGAATAATAAAACCCTTGGGAGGTCGAACGAATATGCTTTTTTGGGCGATAATTCGATTTTTTGGTTTGCGCGGTTGTTCGAGGTAACCTGCTACAGACTCTCTTTTTTGCAAGATAATCCTACCATCTTCATTGGGTGAACCGTCGCAGGCGAAGAAAAGCGCGATATGTAAGTTGGTCGTAAAGTCAATGAGATTGGTTTTACCACCGTAGTGGAGAAGTTCAATGAGGATTTCAAACTCGTCTGTTTTATTGAGGTGCTTTTTTGCCTCATCCAGAATCTCTTTTTGAACAACCTCTATTTCAAAGTTGTCCACCTCAATATCGTACTGGTATTCGCGATAGAGGTCTGAGGAGACTTTCGGATAGTGTTTAGGTTCACCCCGGAAGATGTAGTCTCCATCGGCAGATTTTTCGGCTATTTCGCAGATTTTTTGTAGGACTCTACTGAGCTCGTTCCGGGAATCAGATTGAGTGTTCATTCATTTTTCTCCATACGGGTACTGGTGTTCAGTGTTAAAATAATACCCTACTCACCAAAGGATATCAGCACAAGTTTAGAAGTTATGCATCTTCTCGACTTAGAATTTCCCTATCTTCAGGAGAAGGTGGTTTCGGATCCCATTGGATACCTGTGCGTTCAGCAACAATCTTTTCGGCTTCCGCTTTCGCGCTACCATCTACTACCCTTGATTTGGATAAATATCTTTGAAAATCGGCAACAGCTTTTTGTGGATTATCAAGTTCAATAACACAAAATCTTCTGTTTCTCCAAGGGACATGGGTTTTATACGCGAAGTAGAAATCCCATCTTCTGCCATTGGTTATAACACCAAGGTCCACACCCTCTTGAAAGATATAACGGGCTACCTGATCTTGAGGCTCCTCCATTTCAATGCTGATACTCCATCGCTTACACTCAACAAATACCAGTGGTTTTCCTTCATTCTGTAAAGCATAGTCAACTTTGTCCCTTCCAACTCGGAATTCTGGGAAAACCTCCAATGTGTCTATATTTGCATAGTCCCATCCTAAGGCTGTGAGAATAGGTAGTACCACAAATTGCTTGGTCGCCGCTTCGTCAAAGTCTTTGTTTCTAATCTTTCCCATAAATTTTACAATGTCGGAAATAGTTTGTGTTAACTTCTCGGTGCTATCTTGTTCCTGCATATTTTCCTTTTGTTGCCATAAGGACAGCATCGTTCAATATAAAAAATACGTCCACTGTAAGGATGTCAATCGAATTTGAGATGTTACAAATTTTGTTCCCATGGTCATTGACTATCAACTAAAGCCTCAAGGATCCACTCACACACGGCGGGTCCTAATTCCGCAAGGACTTCCATCAGCATGATGAATTCATTTCGCGATGCTGCTTCATCCTCGGCAATGGCTTCGTCTTCCGTCTGATTTTCGTAATAATCAATGACCTTTTGCACACGTTCCTCATCTTAGCCAGGGGGAAATTTCTTTTGTTTCATCGTCTGATTTTCAGTTTACGCAACGCTATTAATATCACCATCGGGTACGGATTGCTGTGGTGAATCAATAGGTTGGTTGTTGTTGAGATGTTTAAAGTGTTGTTGCAAGAACCTCACATATCCGTACGCATGAAGCTTATCCGCAAGAATCTCCAGTCCGAGTTCATAGATTTCAAAATCGGTGAGTTCTAATAAGCCTTTGCGCCACGCAGCAACTCTCTCAGCTTTGATGCGTTCTTCCTCTTTTCGCTCCACTTCTCTACGGTGGATACGCTCCACGATCTTGTCAATACTCGGCTGATTTGCCAACAATTTATGCCGTTCGGCAGTATAATCGTAGTCACTCGGTTTACATTGTTGGAGAAATTTTTCAGTATACGCGGGTCCAAGTTGTTTTGTAAGTTCCTTAATCCCAAGTTCGTAAATTTCAATATCCGTCATTTCTAAGATGTCCATTTTCTGTTTCCCGGAACTATGTATATGGCAAATCATTTTGCACCTGTACATCCAAATCTTGTTTGCCGGATAATTATCTACACGCAATTATACCATAATACGCGCTCAAATCGCAAATTGTTTCTGATGGAGAAAACATAAGTTCCAGGAATACACAGAAACATGGTATACTACGACTAACCCAGTCCAAAGACTTCATATTTCTATTAGGAGCAAAGGCATTATGTTTCCTACGATTGAGGCACAGACGCAACTCCAGACACCGCCAACGTGGACTGTACTTGAACGCGAACTTATTGATAAAATGAATGCGGCTGGACCGCAGGTCTTAGAGAGATATACACGCCCAGATGGCACGCTGTTCTGGCCGACAAACCCGGATTTTCAGAGTATCGACGGACTCGATGATGCCTATGAGAGTTTTCATAACTGGCCCCTCTTTTATATCCTCGGTGGCGAGGCGCAGTTTTTGGTCGATGCGGATACGGAATTTGATGTTATCACAAACGATATGACGCGATATGAGACCGGGCACGATTATCCGATGGTCGTGAAGGAGTATCAACCCGGTTACGACTGGTTTCATCAAGGTGAAGGGAACTACCTTTTTTATATGCTCTGCATGGCGGATCCGTCAAACGCGAAGCATATCGAACGCGCAAAACGGTTTGCTGGGTTCTTCATGAACGAGGACGCAGCGGCACAGAATTATGACAAGGAACACAAAATTATCAAGTGTGCAATGAACGGCAGTCAGGGACCGGCGTTTTGGGCTTTTTCTGGACATCCGTATTGGCCCTGGGATGGCTACAATATGCCGTTCTACGATGTACCGGGATGCACGAGCCATGATGCCGTCCGGGAGAACGAAGCGTTGCGCGTCCGCATGGGGCAGCTGATCCGTGATCGGCAAGGTGTTGGGGATTCAGTCGTTAACCTTGCAGCGACGACACTTGCTACGAATGCTTATCTGCTGACAGATAAAGGTAAATATAGTGAATGGGTGGCGGAATACGTTGACGCATGGATGGCACGCACGGAGCAGAACGGCGGTATCGTCCCTGATAACGTCGGACTTACCGGAAAAATTGGTGAACATATAGACGGTAAGTGGTACGGCTCTTATTACGGTTGGAGTTGGCCCCATGGATGGCATAGCGTCGGACAAGCGGTAAGTATTACCGGGCAGAATGCGGCGTTGCTCTGGCGAGACTTGGCGTACCTTGATTTCCCTCGCTCACAGATTGACGTTTTAATCGAGAAGGGGATTGAGAGAAACGATCAACTGTATGTGCCACAGAAGTACGGCGATCCGGGGAAGGTTAGTTATGTTCCTGGGACTTGGCTGCAATATCCGATTACAAACGAAGATGGGACGGCTTTGCAAGTGGACGGTTGGTTTGAATTCATGCCGATGCACGCTTCGGATGTTGCACACCTATGGGCAATGTCAATGGATCCGGCGGATCAAAAACGTGCAGAGAACATCGCGAAAAAGACGGGTTCAAAATTTGACATTAACGCATGGCATCATACGAAAGATAGCGGCGGACATGACGGTGCATGGCTTGCGTATATGCGGGGTGAATATCCAGAGTATCCAGAAGCGATCCTCAATCACAACCTCTCGCAAGTTGAGGCACGTCTTAATTTTATGGCGAACGATGAAGAGGATCCGGCGAACTATGGAGATGCGTATTTTCAAAGGCGTAACCCGATCACGTGTGAAGGACTGGTGCAACTGACCTGCGGGGGTCCGTTGCCACACTACAACGGCGGGTTGCTTGTGACGCGGTTACGGCACTTTGACGGACAACGAAAGCGGCCCGGACTGCCAGCGGATGTCGGTGCCTTGGTTACGAGGATGACAGCGGACACGACGGAGCTGCAGCTTGTTAATCTTAACACGACGGAACGGCGAGAAATTATTGTGCAAGCAGGTGCGATGGGGGAACATAATTTTAGTTCAGTGCGTGTCAAAGACAGTCAAAATGGACAAGCGACATCGGTCAATGGAACGTATTTCCGTGTTCAGCTGCCGCCGAATACAGAAATTGATTTAGAATTGGGGATGGCGCGTTTTGTGAATGCGCCGTCATATAGGTATCCGTGGTGAAACAAGGGATGTTGTTCTATGCACCTAAAGATCCTTGAGCGTTCCTTTCTCTTTTTCTTCGAGAGCCTCAGCAATTAGGAAATCCAATTTTCCTGCGTCTGAATCCGCTTCGATTTCTTGGTCCCATTTTTCCCAATCTAATTCGTTGAACCACTGTCGTAATTGTTTGTACTCAGCTTCAGGAAGCGCGAGAATTTGTTGTTGAATTTTCGTAAGACGTGACATTATGCTTTCTCCTTTTGTTACAAATCGTCTCATAAATATGAGATTAGAACCTCGTCAACGAAGGAACATAAAATTTATGCCCAGCGTTCAACGACGACTTTCTTTTGGGTGAAGAAGTCTACGGCATCCCAACTCTGACCGTGGAGGTCGCCGAAGAAGCTGTCCTTCCATCCGCTGAATGGAAAGAACGCCATAGGTGCGGCGACACCGATGTTAATGCCGATATTTCCGATCTCTGCTTCATAACGGAACTTTCGTGCAGCCGCGCCACTCCGTGTGAAGAGGCACGCCATATTGCCGTAGCTGCCGCTATTGATTAGTTCGATGGCATCGTCAATCGTTTCGACGTGGATGAGTCCTAAAACGGGTCCGAAGATTTCAGTTTTAGCGATTTCGCCTTGCGGGTTGAGGTTGTTGAGGATTGTCGGACGGATGAAGTTGCCGTTTTCGCCGCCAGGTATGCTCGGGTACCTCCCGTCGACGAGGAGTTGCGCGCCTTCATCTGCGCCTGCCTGAATTAATCCTTCAATTCGTTTCCTGCTTTCGGGGGTGATGACGGGCCCCATTTCGGTACCCTCTTCTAACCCGTTGCCGACGATCCGATTGGTGGCAGTGTCTGCGATGGCTTCCGTGAACCAGTTCTGCGCGGCACCGACTGTGAGTGTAAGCGAAGCAGCGAGACAGCGTTGACCGGCACAGCCGAACGCGCTCTCTGCTGTGGCGTTAACGGTAAACTGCGGGTCGGCGTCAGGGAGAACAATCAACGGATTCTTAGCACCGCCTTGGCACTGGACGCGCTTCCCGTTTGCAGCGGCTTTCGCATAGATGGCTTTCGCTGTTTCGGTTGCACCGACAAAACTGATGGCACGGATGTCGGGGTGCGTCAAGATGGTATCTACAGTTTCGCGTCCGCCGTTGACGAGGTTAACGACACCTTTCGGGAGTCCGGTCTGTTCGAGGAGTTGGAACACCTTTTGCATCGTGATGGGTACTTTTTCGGACGGTTTGACGATGTAGGTGTTTCCACAGGCGATTGCGTAGGGCAGGAACCAGAAGGTAATCATCCCCGGAAAGTTAAAAGGTGCGATAGCGGCGCAAACACCGACCGGTTGACGAATCATGAATTCATCAATACCGGTTGCGATATCCTCAAGATTTGTGCCTTGCATGAGCGTTGGAATGCCGCACGCCACTTCAACGTTTTCAATGGCGCGTCGCATCTCACCCTTCGCCTCGTCAATTGTTTTGCCACACTCCAACGTGATTGTTCTGGCGATGTCATCCAGATTTTCTTCAAGTAGATTTTTCAAGGTGAAGAGATATTGGATGCGTTGGACGGCGGGTGTCCGTCGCCATTCGTGGCCTGCTGCGGCGGCAGCAGTCGCGGCTTGATGCACCTCTTCGGCTGGTGAGAGCGGTACTTGCGTGAGTACCGCTCCCGTCGCTGGGTTCGTGACATCAAGGCGTTCGTTTGCGTCCGATTTCTGCCATTCGTTATTAATATAGTTTGGCAGTGGTGTCTGTGCCGTGGGTACGGTGGTTTCAGGCATCTGACATCCTCCGTTAATTTTGGTTTCCGAAGAGTTCAAGAACCTTCAACTGGCTTACAGCGGCGACGATCTGCGGGTCGTGTTCGAGTTCGTCCTGCGTCGTTTCCGTGATTTGTGCGAGTGCGAATTTAAGTCCACGGTCGCTGAGGATGATTTGCTCTTCTGTGAGTGCGTCGCTTAAGCGTTGGTAGTTCCGTCGGAGTCTTGCGGCTTGTTCGTCATCGTTTGCGGCGTGTTCAGCATCGGTAAGTTTGTTTAGCACGTCGTCGCCATTCTCTTCAACAAAGGTTTTAAGTTTCTCGTGGTTGCGGAGTTTGAGTTGCATCCGCTGTTCAGAACGGCTAAACCATTCGATTTCAACATCGGGTATGATACCGATTTTCTCAATATCGCCGCCGCTGGGTGTATAGTAGCTTGCGACGGTGAGTTTAACGGCAGATTTTCCGTTGCTGAGCCGGAAGACGCGTTGGACCGAAGCCTTCCCGAATGTTTTTTCACCCATGACGAGTCCACGTTTGTGGTCTTTTACGGCACCGGCGACGATTTCAGAAGCACTTGCGCTGCCGCCGTTGACGAGTACGACCAATGGAAAGTGTTCCCGTTTCGTGCCTTCCGCATTGAAGTTTTCACGGGATCCGGGTCCCTTGCCTTGACTATAGACGACGAGTTGCCCGGGGCTCAGGAAATCGCTTGCGATATCGACCGCTGAAGAGAGCAGTCCACCCGGATTTAATCGGAGGTCAAGGATAATTCCACGAACATTCTGCTGATTGAACGTTTCGAGGGCGTTATCGACATCATCTGCTGTTGTTTGAAGGAATTGATTGATCTTGATATATCCGATCTTATCGCCGATCATATTCTGTTCGACACTGGGGATCCGGATAACATCGCGGGTGATGGTAAGTTCGATAGGGCGGCTCTCGTTTTCGCGAACAATCGTAATTGAGACCGAAGTTCCGGGTTCGCCGCGTAGCCGGTCAACGGCATCGCTCAAGGACATCGTTGCGGTGGATTCGCCTTCAATTTGGCTGATAATATCGCCATTTAGGACACCTGCGAGTGCCGCCGGATTATTTTTGAAGGGTGTAATTACGGTCAACATATCTTCGCGAATGCCGATTGTCATACCGAGTCCGGCGTATTTACCTTGGTTCTGGGTCTGAAACTCAAGATAATCTGGGATGAATTGGCTGTATGGATCCAATTCGCGAAGCATACCGTTGATGGCACCCGCTATGGCCTCTTTACTATCGGGTGTATCGAGATGGTACTGTTTGACCTTCCCGAAGATTTCAGAGAAGAGCGCGATGTTTTCTATCACTTTGTCGTCAGATTCCTCTGTTATCTCTTCCGAGCTCCAAGTAGGTTGGAGAAACGCATAGATGAGAAATACGGATACCAAGATGTGAAAACAGATTTTAGGTAAAGTGTGCGATCCAGAGTTTATTGTTAGCAGTTTCATTTTTCTCCCTCCTGCGGTCTGTTTTGGAATGTGCGGCTGAAAATTGAGCCGCGGGAAAATAGAATTTAAGATGCCGGAATTAGTATAGCAAGTTTCGTAATCGTTGGATGTTTGGAATGCGAAAAGCGATGAAGGCAGCGACTGCTCCGTAAAGTAGGTCAATCTGCGTCATCCGTTGTCGCATCAATTCCCATACAGATTGCCCTTTAAAAAGTGTTTTTGCGATCGGCATCGCTTGTTGTATGGACATGTTGTTTTCCTGACTGAGTTGTTCAGCGATTTGCGTGACGGCGTTCCATTGGACATCGAGATATTTTCCGATAAAGATACCGAATATTGCGAAAAAGGCAGCACCGACACCGGCAAGCCGCCATGTTGTTTTTGCGTCTTGTGAGAGGCTACGGCTGCTTGTCAGAAGCACCCCTACGCCGGTGAATACACCGATACCGATGGCGATGAAACCAGCGGTGTGTCCTGTCCACTGGATATATTTTGCCCAGAGTACGCCGCCGAGCATTGCGCCTAAGAAGCCGCCAAACGGTGCTATTACAGCGTTCATGGTTAACCAACTCCATTCGTTTGGATTTCCGGTTTTTGTTGGTGGTATTCGGTGTTCTGTTCAAAAGTGTAGGCGACGCGCAGGACGTTTTCTTCTGCGAACGGTGCGCCGAGCAGTTGTAATCCGATCGGCAATCCACTTTTCACAAGTCCGCAGGGTACAGAGATACCGGGTAATCCGGCATGGCTTGCAGGTGTGGTCATCACATCGGAGAGATACATCTGCAGCGGGTCTGCAGTCCGCTCGCCTATTTTGAATGCTGGCGTAGGAGAGGTAGGCGTTGCGATAACGTCCACCTTCTCAAATGCGGCATCAAAATCTGATTTTATGAGTGTCCGTACTTTCTGTGCTTTTTTGTAATAGGCATCTTGGTAGCCTGCACTGAGTGCGAAAGTACCGAGCATAATTCGACGTTTGACCTCTTCACCGAACCCTTTGCTTCGGGTTTTCTTGTACATAGAGATGAGGTTTTCCGGGTTTTCATTGCGGTATCCGTAACGGACACCGTCGTATCTTGCGAGGTTCGCGCTCGCTTCAGCGGGTGCGATGATGTAGTATGTGGCGATCGCGTATTCGGTATGCGGTAGCGAGACCTCTTCGACAGTCGCGCCGAGTTCTTCAAGCACAGCGATAGCGGCATGCACGTTGTCAGCGATCTCTGTATCTAACGCTGGTGTGAAGTACTCTTTCGGCACCCCAATTTTTAAGCCGTCCACATCGTTGATGAGGCATTGCGTAAAATCTGGCACGGGTACATCGACAGAAGTTGCATCCATCGCGTCGCTTCCGCAGATGGCGTTGAGAAGTAAGGCACAATCGGTAACATCCTTGGTGAAAGGCCCGATTTGGTCGAGTGAAGAAGCGAAGGCGACGAGTCCGTAGCGCGAGACGCGTCCATAAGTCGGTTTCATGCCGACGACCCCACAGAGTGCTGCGGGTTGGCGGATGGAGCCACCGGTATCTGAGCCGAGCGAACAGACGGCAGTATCCGCGGATACAACTGCAGCAGACCCGCCGCTTGAACCGCCGGGAATCGTATCGAGGTCCCACGGGTTGTGCGTGATCTGATACGCCGAGTTTTCGGTAGAGGAGCCCATGGCGAATTCATCCATGTTCGTTTTCCCGACCATGACAACGCCTTGTTCATGGAGTTTCGTCATAACGGTTGCGTTGTATGGTGGCACGAAGTTATCAAGGATTTTGGAGCCGCAGGTCGTTCGTACGCCTTTGGTGCATATCACATCTTTAATAGCGATAGGGATGCCTGCAAGAGGGGGCATCTCATCTCCGTTTTGAAATCCTTGGTCGGCCCGATCCGCCTGTTCTAAGGCGATGTCCTTTGTGAGTGTCAGGTAGCCTTTGACGTGTGGCTCGACTTCAGCGATGCGTTCGTAGATGGCTTCGGTGAGTTCCTGAGCGGTAATCTCACGTTCTTTGAGTTTTTCGTGTAAAGCGTGTGCCGTCAATTCATGTAGCGGCATTAGGTCGTCCCTCCATTCACCCGCGATCCACGACTCTGGGTACGCCGAAGTATCCTTCTTCGGGTTCAGGTGCGTTTGCGAGAACTGCTTCGATGGGGTAGGAGGGTTTAACGGCATCCGGTTTCGCGACATGACGTGCGCCTTCTTCTGACCCTAAGATGAAAATTTGGTGTGGATGGATGTGCGAGGTTGGTGGCACATCATCTGTTTCGAGTTCATTCAATTTCCCGATATAGTCGAGAATCCGGGCAAGCTGCTCGGTAAATTGTGCGGTCTCTTCGTCGTTAAATTCGAGGCGCGCCAGATTTGCGACGTGGCGTACGCCGTCCACAGTAATCGTTGCCATTTTTCGTAGTTCGTCTCCTTAGTTAATCATCAGATACTGTTAGGTCCGGTACAATTGATGGGTCAAGTTGCTTGGTCATGCCACTACGACTAAACCTAACAGTGATATAAACATTGCTTTTTCCACCGCTGATTTTTGTTACCTTACCTCTTCCGAATTGCGGATGGTGAACAATCTGATTGACGTGATAATCGACTGCCTCATCTGGGATTACTCCATACAAACCGTCTGATTCTTGGAATGGAGAGCGGTATCGATCAATAGGTTTGATGAGGTGTTCTGGGATTTCGGCGATAAAACGCGACGGTGTGCGATACTCTCTTTCGCGGTAGGTTCTTCGTGCAGTCGCGTGTAAAAGATAAAGCTGCTCCATCGCCCGCGTGATGCCGACGTAGCAGAGTCGGCGTTCTTCCTCTAATTCGGATTCCGTACTGATAGAGCGTTGATGCGGTAGATACCCCTCTTCCATCCCGACGATGAAAACGAACGGGAATTCCAAACCTTTGGCACTGTGGAGGGTCATCAACGTTACGAGATCGGTATCGTTGGTCTCCATGGTATCTATATCTGCGATGAGTGCGATGTTCTCCAAATAATCCGAGAGGCTCGGTTCGGGTGCATTATGCTCATATTCGATAACGGCGTTAATGAGTTCTTCAATGTTTTCGACCCGATTTTGTGCTTCGATCGAGTTCTGTCCCTCTAAATTTTTGAGATAACCTGTTATCTTCAGGGTGTAATCGAGCGCATCGGCTGGTAAGGTCATCGCGTCAAAATCGTCGAAGACTTCTGCGAAGCGTCGGACTTTTGTTTGGATGCCGCGGCTGATGGTATCGACTTCATCGACACGTTGGATCGCTTCAAAGAGAGAGATGCCTTCACGCATGGCGAAATCGTTGAGGCGTTCAACGGTCGTTGCACCGATCCCTTTGGCGTGGTTGTTGATGCTGCCAGATATATTAATGATCCGTCGGAGGCTCATAGAGTCGTTGGGATTACACATAACACGGAGGTATGCGAGAAGGTCCTTGACTTCCATCCGGTCATAGAAACCGACACCGCCGACAATCTGATAGGGGATGTTTGCGGCGCGGAACGCCTCCTCAAAGATACGGGATTGTGCGTTGATGCGATAGAAGATCGCGAAGTCTTTGTAATCCACGCCTTCTTTATGCCAATCTTCGATTTTCGTGCCGACGAATCCCGCTTCATCGTTTTCGTCTATCGCTTCGTAACAGGTAATCAGTTCTCCGTCGTCCTGTTCGGTCCAGAGTTTCTTCGGTTTTCGTGCTTTGTTGTTTTGTACGACATTCCACGCTGCGTCCAATATATTTTGTGTGGAACGGTAATTCTGTTCTAAACGGAGGACACGGGTGTCTGGATAGTCTTTCTCAAAGTCGAGGATATTCCTGATGTCTGCGCCGCGGAAAGCGTAGATGGATTGGTCGTCGTCTCCGACGACGCAGATGTTCTGTTTTGAACCTGTTAGCAGACCGACCAACTCATACTGGCATCGGTTGGTATCCTGATACTCGTCAACGAGGATGTACTCGAATTTGTTTTGATAAAATTTATGTGTTTCGGGGTTCTTTTTCAGAAGATCCACAGCAAAGAGGAGTAGATCATCAAAGTCGAGAGAGTTGTTGAGACGGAGTGCTTCTTGATAAAGCGGATAGACTTTCGCGACGACGCTCTCGAAATAGCCGTCAGCCGTTCTCTCGTATTCTGCTGGCGAGATGGATTCGTTCTTGGCACGACTGATGAGGCTGAGAATGGAGCGCGGATTGAATTGTTTGTCGCTATAGTTAAGTTGGCGGAGGACATCTTTGACGATTGTGGCCTGTTCACCTGTATCGAAGATGGTGAAATTGCGGGTGTAGACGTGTTTTTTCGATCGCCCTTCATTGGGGTTCAATTTCTCAATATCCCGGCGCAAGATACGGGCACAGGTTGCGTGGAAGGTTGAGACCCAGAGGTCGCGGCTAACGCCGCCTTCCACGAGTACATCAAGCCGCTCTTTCATCTCTCTCGCAGCCTTGTTTGTGAAAGTCACGGCGAGGATCCGGTATGGAGAGATGCCGTGGTGTTTGATGAGATAGGCGATGCGGTGTGTAATGACGCGCGTTTTGCCGCTACCGGCACCGGACAAGATGAGAAGCGGTCCGTTGACGTGTTCGACGGCTTCGCGTTGGACATCGTTTAAGGAACTTAATAGAGTATCGCTCAATGTTGTTTATCCTTTGCTATGTCATATTTTTAAGGGAGTAGGAGACCCAATACCGTTTGGTTTCCGTAACATGCTTGCAAGCGGCGCGGCACGCCCCTAACTTCGTTTTACAAAGTATATACGATTTGGATTAATTTTACAAGGGGAAATTCCAGAAACTATAGACGGGGTTGCAAACCCTGCCTGCAGAGGGCGCGAAGTCTATGTTAGGTAAGATATTCCTTCAAGAACCACCCGGTGTAAGAGACTTCAATTTCTGTGCTACAAACGCGTGAAGGCTCATTCCTGATTTCAAGGCTTCGTGTGTCAAGGCGCGGTAAAGCTGCGGATCAATAGGTACATTGACGGGTGCCTCGTGCTCTTGCCGAGTAGGTGCTTTCGGAATGGGTTCCTGATGTTTTTGATAACTTTCCTTAACACCTTTCCAAGCGAGCGCGAGTTCTTTCAACGCCCCTTCTGGTGTATCTGAAAACGCTGATACATTCGGCATTTCAACAAAGTGGGCTAAGTAATCGCCATCCTCGTCAAGAAATATGTTCACATTGAATCCATCAAACACATCTTCATTCATTTTGCGTCTCCTGGTTGTATTGTCTGAGAAATTCTCTAACTTGATAGCCTTTTGCTGTCAGGTAAGATATTCCTTCAGGAACTGTCCAGTAAAGGAGGTATCGATGGCTGCCACCTCTTCAGGTGTTCCGCACGCTAAGACTTCTCCGCCTTTGTGTCCACCTTCGGGACCGAGATCGATGACATAATCGGCGGTTTTGATGACATCGAGATGGTGTTCAATCACAAGCACGGTATGCCCAGTATCGACGAGGCGATTGAGACTGTCGAGGAGTTTCTGTACGTCGGCGATGTGGAGCCCTGTCGTCGGTTCATCTAAGATATAGAGGTTATGCTTGCTGCGCTTGAGTTTACCGAGTTCGCTTGCTAACTTCACGCGTTGCGCTTCGCCACCAGAGAGGATCGTGGCGGGATGCCCGATCTGGAGATACCCCATACCGAGTTGGTTTAAGACGCTCAATTTATGGTTAATCAACCGTTGATCAGCGAAGAACGCAACACCTTCCTCGATGGACATATTAAGGATCTCGGAGATATTCTTGCCGTTGTAGGTAACATCAAGCGTATCTTCGTTGTAGCGCGCGCCTTTACAAGTCGGACAGACGACTTCAACGTCCGGCATAAAGTGGAGCTGCGTGGTAATTGTGCCATCACCGTGGCACTCTTCACACCGTCCACCTTTGACGTTGAAACTGAAGCGTGAGGCGGTGTAGCCTCTTGAAATTGAGAGCGGTGCGCTGGCGAAAAGTTTACGGATATTATCGTAGAATTTGATGTAGGTAGCGGGATTGGAACGTGAGGAACGTCCGATCGGCGATTGGTCGATACTAATCACATCGTCGACGTGCTGGTGTCCTTCCAGTTCATCATGGTCACCGTAGAGCGTGCGGCTGTCGTGATAGATAGAATGTAATCGCTTGTAGAGGATTTCGTTGACGAGGGTACTCTTACCGGAACCGGAAGCACCGGTAACGCAGATAAATACACCGAGCGGAATATCCACGTCAATGGCGTTGAGGTTGTTTTCTCTGGCCCCCGTAATACTGATGAATTTACCGTTCAGGCTGCGGCGTTGCTTGGGCAGTGGGATCTCTCGGTTGCCGCTCAAATAGAGACCTGTCAGAGATTCGGGACAGTCGAGTATCGTTCCAAGTTCACCTTGTATGACGACTTCGCCGCCGTGGACACCGGGTCCCGGTCCGAGTTCGATGATGTGATCGGCAGCACGAATGGTGCTTTCGTCGTGTTCAACGACGATGACGGTGTTGCCGATGTCCCTTAATTTTCGTAAGGTCTCTATCATCTTCTGGTTATCCTTCGGGTGCAGACCGATACTCGGTTCATCAAGGACATAGAGCATGCCCATCAATCCGGAACCGATCTGTGTGGAGAGCCGGATGCGTTGCGATTCGCCGCCGGAGAGCGTTGCGGAACGACGGTTGAGGTTGAGGTAATCGAGTCCGATACCGAGTAGGAGACTAATCCGGGTTACCAGTTCGTTGATGACGCGGTTGCCGGCTTCCCGCTGTTTTTCGGGAATACCTGTGATGGCTAACAAGAAGTCTCTTAATTCCTCGAAATGTAGTTCGCCGACTTCGTGGATGGTCTGACCGTCGATAGTAACAAGGAGTCGTTGCCGTTTGAGCTTTGCGCCGTTGCAATCAGGACAGGTGCGTTCTACCATCACCTTTCGGAGATATTCTTCCATGCCGGAGTGTGCTTCTCCCTGTTTTCGGTAGCGGCGATAGTGTCTATCGATTCGGGTAACAATCCCGTCGAACCGGATTTTTCGACCGAGGTGGCGTTTTTCGACGGGGCGCGCGCCTTCGGGTTGACAGATCGGAAATTCTTCGCCGTGTGTGCCGTGATAGAGGATGTCAACAATGTTTTCTGGTAAATCCGTAAAAGGTGTGTCCAAGTCAAATCCGTAGTGTGCGGCGAGACTGTACATTGTCCTGCCGTCCCATCTATCGGGATCGTAGTTGAAGGCTTGATGGACGAACGCGCCACCGGCGATACTTCGGGTCTTATCAGGGACGAGGAGGTTTGGATGTACCTGTAAATAGGTGCCGAGTCCTGAGCAGGTAACACATGCACCGCTCGGTTCGTTAAAAGTGAAGTGGTGCGGTCCGAGTTCAGCCATGATAACGCCGTGTTTCGGACATCCGAACCCTTCCAGCTGCTGTATAGCGTCCGGCTCAGCATCTTCAGGGAACTCGACATCGAAACGCATGAAGCCTTCACCGACGAGCATGGCGTGTTCAAGAGAGGCGAGTACCTGTTTATCAATATCTTTTTTCACGTAGAATTTGTCAACAATGACTTGGAGGTCGTATTCCTCCTCTGGGTCGAGTTCGATTTCCTCGCTGATGTCGTGTTCGATGCCGTCGATTTTGACGTGTCTGCACCCTTTTGTACGGATGTCGTCAAAGAGGTAGTCATAATCTTCACCGTAGATTTTGAAGACGGGGGCATGAATCTCGACCTCGGTATCTTCTGGTAACGCGAGCATCCGTTCGAGTATCTGATGGTGTGAACGGATAGGAATCTCAACGCCACAGTAAGGACAGTGGGCGACACCGATGGTTGCGAACAGCATGCGGAGATAGTCCTGCAGATCGGTCATCGTTCCAACAGTAGACCGTGGGTTCATCGTGACCGTTTTCTGTTCGATAGAGACAACCGGTGATAGCCCGTCAATGAAATCGACATCCGGTTTTTTGAGTTGTGTGATAAAGCGTTTGGCGTAAGTGGACATCGATTCCAAGAATCTGCGCTGTCCTTCGGCATAGACAGTGTCAAACGCTAATGAAGATTTGCCGGAGCCGCTGATACCGGTAACGACGACGAGTTGGTCTCGCGGGATTTCAAGTTCAATGTCTTTTAGATTGTTTTCACGTGCACCTTTAACGGCGACAGTCTGTCTCATGCATGCCTCCTATGATGGATTTCAAGGTTTTAGTGGGGTAAAATGGCTATTTTAATTTTTTGTGTAGCCGCGTGGATATCCATTAATCTAACGCAATTAAATGCAAAATCGGAACGAAATAATCAGCCGTGAATAATTTTAATTTCTTCTCATTTGATAGGCAACGTGCATTTTAGCTGCGGCCTTGTTCAAATCTGTATCTAAAGTTGCCAGTGGTAAGTCAAGACGCACGGCGAGTTCCAGATAACTGGCATCATAAGTTGTCAACCCATGCTCTTCCGCTAATTCACACACAGCCTTCATTGTATTTCCGTGTGTCGCAGCAGCAGTATCAATCTTAACTGGCAGCATCGCTATTATATCAAGATATTGGAACAAAGTATCTTGATTTATCCGTGTTCGCCGGTAAGCCATGAGTAACACATTACTCACTTCCTGATAAAACAGGGATGGGACAACCGCTAAAGTTATACCGCGATGCAAATCTTCCAAAATTAACTGTGCTTGTTCTTCAACTTCATCGGGTAGAAGACCTGCTATTAAAACTGAGCAATCAACCACAATCATTTGCGGTCTTTGTTCTTCCAATTTATCACCTCATCTAACGTTCCAATAGGGGATTTTTCCCGCAAGGCAATAAGTTGACCATAAGCATCATTAGTCTTGACTTGCGAAATATCATGGGGTGGAACCATCACCGCTACCACTCTTCCTCTGTTAGTTATTGAAAAACTTTCCCCATTTTCAACACGCTTGAGAAGTCTGGACAAATGCGTCTTTGCTTTGTGAACACCTATCTCAGTCATGGATTCATACTCCTTTTAAAAAGAATCTGGAAACTCATTTTTATAGAAACGGGTTATTTGCATCGAAATAGTATGCGGGTTCCTCTACAGAGGTTTGACTATCCTTTGTTAATCGGACCGGTGCGGAGAACTGCTCAATGACCTCTTTTTGCGCGAGCCATTCGCACGCCAATTCGAGTGCGAGTTCGCGTTTGCCGAAATGCATATAGATGTCGGTTATCGTGCGTTCATCACCTGATTCCTCCAAGAAATCGAGGAGCGGCTTGAACAAGGTCTGTAAGTTGTCTTCAAGATACCTATCTACCTGTTCAAGTGCGTCGCGAAGCATCGCTTCGTCTTTCGGTTTGTCTATGAGGTCTGTGAAGACGGCATTGAAAAAAGCGGCGTTGTGTTCGAGTGCTTGATAGATAACCTTCCGTCTGGGGGTCTCACCGTGCATGAGGGTTTCAATACGTGCCAATCCGCGCACGAGGTATGTTAGATAGAGAAATGTATAATTGAGGTCCTTTTTCAGGTGGAACCATTTTTCGGCTTTTGCGAGTATTGCGGTTGCTTCTGCGGCGGCATTGAAGAGTTGGGAGTGCATATCGCGTTCGGCGACTTGCAAGTAGGACGGATCACCGACGCTGAAATTCGCATCTCCATCTACGGCGAAAAGGCTGTCTTTAGAAAAGAGGATACGGCTTTCGGCGAGGATAGAATGCAACGCGCTGCCTTGTAGTGTCCTTTCGAGCCGCTTCCGATAATCACTGCGGGTGTGGAGTTGGACCCGGATCGGGATACCTTCTTCGATTAATTGAAACTGCTGCTGCTTGAATTTTGTTCCGTCCCGGAGGATTAGGGTTATCTGGACGGTTGTCTTTTCCCAGACGTTGTTTTCAGCGAGGTTGCTGGTGAGCATCGCTGCGAGGATGTACCGATCCTGTTCGAGCGTGTCTGTTATATTTTCGACGGCACTTTGGATCTGCGCGTGGATATCACCTTTCAGACGCTTCTGAGGCGCATCGCGATCTACAGTTCCGTCATAATAGTAGGCGGGTTCTTCGACGGCGATCTGGCTTTTTGCCGTGAGTTTCAGCGGCATTGCGACCTGTTTGATGATCCCTTTCCATGCTAACCACTGGCAGACCATGCCCAACAATTCTTCATCAAAATCCGAGAAGCCTCCACTGTCGTGTAATCCACGTCCTAAGTCGGCGTTCAATTCGGTGAGCGTACGCGGCACTTTCTGCTCGGTGAGATAGTCGAGAACAGGTTGGAAAATAAATTGGCGCGCATCAAGGTAGCCGTTAATAGCATCGATTGTGTCTTGAAGGATCGCCTCGTTCTTTTCGCAGTTGATGAAATCTGTATAAACAGTATCAAAGAAATCGGGATTATAACGGAGTGCGGGTTGGATGACCTCGCGCGCTGGGATTTCATTGTTCAGTAGCACCTCTATGCGTGCTAACCCCTGTACGACATTTAAGAGCGATAAGAAACAGGTGAGGTAATCTTTATTGACATAAAACTGTTTTTCGGCATAGATGAGGCTCGGCAAAGTGCTCGCAATGACGTTGAGGCGTTGAAACTGTTTATCGCGTTCACCGATGTTGTAGCGGTTCGCGTTTTTGTCGTACCACTCTTCGATGGAGGTGTCCCGTGAAAAGAGGAGCGTGCTGTGTGAGAAATAGGAGTGCATGAAAGAGCCTTGTTGCGCACTTTCTATCGACTGCTTAAATGCGTTGCGTGGCGTTATTCTGGCGTGGATGTTGACACCGTTTTCGACGAGTGAGAAGAAAGATTGTGTTGGACGGATCGTGTCTCTACCGATGAGTTCGACATCGAGGTCCGATTTCTCCCATACTTGTGCGTAAGAGAAGCTGCCAGCGACAATCGCTGCGAGGATATAGGGGTCCTTCTCGATCTTCTCAACGAGTGCATCCACAGCTTCATGGTACTGCTGTTCAATAGCGTCTTGGGATCGCATAGGGGTCTCCTATTTCGATGTATTCTGAAGCCGAATTTTGTTGTAACAAATACGGAATTCTCTATTGTTAATTATACTATAAATCTGTTAAGAATGCAAGTAAATTTGACGAGAATTATCAGTTATGGAATCAGTCGTCGGTAAAGACGTTTTATAGTCTGTATCGTACATCAAACGCACACCATTCTTTGCAATAATTTTCCACTTGTGCTAATATTAACACCAAGTACAACCTCGAAAATGGAGGAACGTGCGATGAGATGGATAAATTATGGGTGGTTTGTGATGATAGCGATGCTAATCGGCATGCCTACTGTCTTCGCAGTCCACGACGAGGATCAGGGACCTGAGAAGTTTGGACGTTATGAATTCAAGGAACAGGACATCAAGGCTGCGACAGACGCGTGTGAGGCTGGCGGTAAACCGGGCCCCGAATTCGTGCCGACAGTCCGAGACGATGAACCGAATTTAGCACTTTTGAAAGATGCGAAAGCGGAGGCATCTTCTTCTATAGCGGGCTGGTGTCCGCAACGGCACTGCACCGAATATCTCAACGACGGTTTCTATAACAACTGCCGAAGTTGGATTATCGGAACAATACCGGGTTGGGCACAGGTTGATATCGGCGATGTCGCGAATGTGAACCGTATTATTTTCGGTAGCGATCATTCGCAAGGTTTTCTTGATAGGATGGCAGTGGATTTTGATGTCCTTGTCGCAACAACGAAGGCTGACGCGGATTCCGAGGCGAATACATGGGAGAAAGTCTACACGCACAAAGGGGACCCCGTCAGTGAGACGACCGAATTCACTTTTGATGATGTGGAGGCTCGATGGCTTCGCATCCATATCCGAACGAACGCGGGTACGCGGATTGACGAACTCGAGATTTACGGCGGACGGGATCCGATGGCTGTTGAACCGAAAGACAAACTCACCATAACGTGGGGAACCCTCAAAACACAATGAACTCTGAAAAATCGTTGGCGATAGGCATTATCGGTGCGGGTCGTATGGGTGGTCATCACCATAAAGCGGTAGCCGACTACGGTGGCCGCGTCGTTGCGGTACATGATGTGCGGCTTGACGCGGCACGTGAACTTGCGACAGATGCCGACGCGGCACTCGCGACTACGGAATTAGATGCGTTTTTTGATGTAGAGATGGATGGCGTGGTAATCACGACACCACCACCTGTCCGGTTTGAACCGATTCAGATGGCGTGCGATCGCGGTATTCCGATGCTGATCGAAAAACCGCCGGCTCTAAATATGGCTGAGGGCAGGAGATGCCTCGCCTGTATTGAGGAGGCGGGTGTTATCGCTGCTGTCGGATTCCAACTCCGTTACCATCCGCTCTATGAACGGTTGCAAACGTTAATCGCTACAGAGACGATACATCTTGTTCGGACGGTCTGTACGATTGACTATTACCTCACATTCAGAATGCCGTTGTGGTTTCTGAAGTCTGAGATTAGTGGGGGTCCGCTGCCGGAACAAGCGGTGCATGTATTGGATTGCGCGCGGTTTGTTATGGGGAACCCGAAACCGGTGCAGGCGCATGCACTGGCGACGAAAAACATGGCGTTGGAGCGGACAGAATTCGATGCAGAAAACGCCATCCAGATGACGTATCAATTAGATAACGGGGTTTTCGGGACACATACGAACCATTGTGGGACGGAAAGATTTTGTTTTGAAGTCGAAGTCCTCGGACCGCATCTGCGGCTCCACGCAAATATGGCAGACAGTACCATTCACGGTTACCTTAACGGCGGAATTGTCACCGAACCGGTGGTTGGTGAGAACAGTTTAGGGTTGGATAAAACCGGCGCGTGGCTGTGTGCCATTGAAACAGGCGACAGGTCCCTCATTCGGTCGCCTTTCGCTGACGCAGTCGAGACGCTTGCGTTGATTGATGCTGCGGTCCAAAGTCGCAACACTGGCAGATTTATTAACGTGAAGGACCTATAAGGTAAATTAGAGTAAATTGGAAAAACGCGAAGCTTGGAACGAAGTGGAAAGCGAATATACGGGAAAGCACTTGAAGCCTCCAATCCGCTTCACCGAACCGCAAGGAAAATTAAAAATTGGAACGAAGTGGAAATCGGATAAATGGAAGACCCTTGAAATCCGAAATCCACTTTACCGAACCGTCAGGAGAATTTAAAAAATGGTAGATTGGATCTATTTTCGGAACAGCTGAAACTCATGCAAAAAAGTGCAAGAGTTTCTTGACACACACGATGTAGAAGCGGAAAACCGTACGGATGCCCGAAAAGAACGGATGGATGCCGAAGCGGTATGGGATTTAATGGGCACTGCGAAGCAGATCGTTGTCGCGAAAGGGAAGCGCGTTGAAACTTTCGTGCCGTCTGAGGAGACACAGGAACCGATTCTAAAAGCGGTTCTCGGTCGTAGTGGTAGCCTGCGCGCACCGACAGTCCAGAGCGGGGATGCCTTTTTTGTCGGTTACAACGTGGCACTCTATGAGAACCCACCATTCATCTAAATCCTGCGGGGGCGGAAACTGATGGCAACCCTTGAAAAAATCTTGATTACCGGGGCGAGTGGATATTTAGCACGATTTATCATTGATCAGCTGCACGGCAGGTACGAGTTGACGCTCACCGACATCGTTGAACCGGCACATATACCTGAAAACACGACCTTTATCAAGGCGGATGTGACAAACGCGTCTGAGATTGCGGCAGCGTGTACGGATCAGGATGCGGTTGTGCATCTCGTTGCCTTGGTGCGCGGACGCTCCGATAAACCTGCCTCATTGTTTGCTGATGTGATGGTGAAAGGCACGTGGAATGTGGCAGAAGCCTGCGTCGAGCAAGGTGTTCGGAGATTGGTGAATATTTCGAGTATCTCGGCGTGCCATCCTGCACCGAGTGCAAAACTGCCTTACGAGGTCAACGACGATTTTCAGTTCGGTCCGGGGGACCTCTACTATTCGCTGGCGAAATATCTCGGTGAACAGATCGGTGCAGCGTATCATCAGGCACGCGGGTTGGCCGTGATTCATGTCCGTCCTGGGGTCATCGCAGGAGACGGACAAAATCCCGGTCCGGCGGCACCTGATGTTGTAACAGATCCTTGGTTTGTTTATGTCGATCCGCGGGATGTTGCGCAGTGTGTTGCTTGTGCGATTGAGGCAGAGACGGTAAGTTACGGTGCGTATAATGCTGTCGCTGGACGCACGGATTCCCGTTTTTCGTGGCAACAGGCAGCAGATGATTTAGGGTATTCACCGGAACACAACTGGCCAGAGATCCCCGACGACGATGCGTAAGGACGTTTATGACACCTGAAAACAGTAAGACCCAATCAGAAACTGCCGAACTGCGCAAAAAAATCGCCGCGCTTGATGCGGAACTCACTGCGGATTTTAAAGCCCAATTTTCGGTAACCCCATTTTTATCTCGCAAAATCGTCAGTTTTCAAGGAAATAAGGACAAACCTGCCTATAATTGGTATAAATACAAAGAAGCCTTCTCAGCAAGCCTTGTTGAATATTTCCTCAGTAGTTACGACGGACAAATATCAGGAAAGGTGCTTGATCCGTTTGCTGGGATAGGCACAACCCTGTTTGCTGCGAGTTCGCAAGGAATCCCTGCCGATGGTATAGAATTGTTGCCTATCGGACAAGAGATTATTCGTGCTCGTCTTTTGTCAGAGATGGAACTGACATCGGATGACATTGTCACCCTTGAACGGTGGATAGCGTCTCTACCTTGGAAGGAATTCCCGGAGCGGTTACCGTTTAGTACAATCCGAATCACAGAGAACGCCTATCCGCCAGAAACGAGCGCAGCAATTGAACGTTACAGAGCTGCCCTCCGAGAAGAAAACGAGAAAATTCAGGCGATCTTGCGTCTTGCACTCCTTTGCGTGTTAGAAAGCATTAGTTACACTCGAAAAGACGGACAGTATTTGCGTTGGGATGCTCGATCGGGTAAGAGAAGACCTGGGACAAAGGCTTTCAACAAAGGTGAAATCCTTCCTTTTGATGCTGCCATAACTGCTAAGCTCAAAGAAATTTTATCGGATATCCGCAATGCTGAGACCCCTCTCACACTTTTTCCTGTTAAGCAGACAGCGAAGGATATTAGATTATTCAAAGGTTCATGTCTTGAGGTTCTTCCGAACCTTGAAACAGCCTCTTATGGGACGATTGTGACTTCGCCCCCTTATTGCAACCGCTATGATTACACGCGGACTTACGCGCTTGAACTTGCGATGTTGGGATTGACGCAGACGGAAGTTTCTAATTTACGGCAAGAAATGCTCAGTTGTACTGTGGAAAATCGAGGAAAAGATCTCCTGAAAATTTGTCCACAGTGGGCTCCGTTCATAGAAGCCACCAACCGACAAAAACTCCTACAAACAATAAACGCTTACCTTGAACACGAAAAGGCATCCGGCAATTTAAACAACAGTGGCATCCCAAGGATGGTTCGCGGATATTTCTCTGAAATGGCGTGCGTTATTGGTGAATGCGCCCGCGTCCTAAAACCAAATGCCCGTCTTTTCATGGTAAACGATAATGTCCGCTATGCAGGTGTGAGCATTTCCGTTGACACGATTTTATCCGACATTGCGCGGTCTCTCGATTTTGAGGTGGAAAATATCCTTGTTGTCCCCAGCAAGAAAGGAAACAGCAGTCAGCAGATGGGAGCGTATGGACGCGTACCCCTTCGGAAATGCGTATATGTTTGGAGAAAAAGATAATGGCATATCTCCGACATCTATCCGCCAGTGCTGACCTTATCACTACCCCTGAGGAAATTCGCGCCGGTTTTGTCGCCTTAGCTTTGGAACGGAGTCGTCAGGCAACTCCATTTATAGAACAGGCACGTGCCTTGAAAGTTGCAGCAATGCGTGCTAATCACCCTAATGAACTACTCGGAATTGAAGAAATACGAGTTGCATTACTTACTGCTGCAGGATTTTCGGAAAAAGCGACAAAGCAAACAGCAGAAAAGGATCATATAGTTGCGATCCAAAATTTCATAGAAAGATTTTTAGAACCTGCGGGAACAAACTTTGTTGAGGAGTTAGTTTATCGATTTTTGTTAACACGCGGAGATTCATTAGGTGGTTCAATGCGAAACATTGCAGGTAAACTGGCTGAAAGAAAAGTTAATCGTGCTATTATTTCTGCACTAACGTTAACCGAGACGACTTATCAGTGGCTTAATACTGCAAGTAACACGTGGATCGACGGGACGCGCGATGATGCGGACATAGAATTGAGTCTCAAAGCACTCAGTTGGAGAAAGGAGAAAAAAACACGAACACTGATTTACAATCGTACAATTCCACTTGTGGGAAAAAACATAGACATGTGTCTACTCCATTGTCCACCAGATGAAGTGAAGCCTGCAACTTACAGAATACCTGAGAAGTTTATTGCCTTTGGAGAGTTGAAGGGCGGCATAGATCCAGCAGGCGCAGATGAACATTGGAAAACTGCTCAAACTGCCTTAACACGTATCAAAACCGCTTTTGCTAATGCGAATCTATCGCCAGACCTCTTTTTCATTGGGGCAGTTATCGTTGACAGCATGGCAGGAGAAATTTGGAACCAGCTCGAGGAAGGCACTCTGAAAAATGCAGCTAACTTAACAGATCCGGATCAGGTCGCATCGTTAGCTAATTGGCTTGTTGATTTGTAGACGTATACTTGAAAAAATAGCACATACTTTTTACATGAGCCATAATATTTTCTAACGAGTTTAACGAAAGTGGCTTCGGTTACTTTCGTTGCAGTTGCTACCGTTGGAAAAGAGATTTACGCCAGCCGACTTGTGATGACTGAATTCTGAATCATTGAAACTGGAAGTTTTAGCACCGTTGTAAAACTTTATTAACTGGAGAAATAAACATGAGTACTTTTAGTATTGACAGACCTTTCCTCCAAGACTTGCTCAGAGGAATAGAAGGCGGAAAGATACAACTACCCGACTTCCAGCGGGGTTGGGTGTGGAACGATGACCGTATCCGAAGTCTTATCGCTAGCGTATCACGGGAATTTCCCATTGGTTCTGTGCTCACCCTCAAAGCCGGAGACACAGATATGCATTTTGAAACAAGACTCATTGAGGGAGTGAATACTGCGGATGTTCCCAGGGAACCTGACACCCTTATACTTGATGGACAACAACGACTAACAGCGTTGTTTCAAGCCTTAATGTTGGAAAACGGAGTTTCTACGAGGAACGCTCGAGGTAGGCAGATTCGTCGATATTATTATTTCGACATGGATGCGTGTACCAGAAATGAAACTGATCGCGAGGAGGCTGTCATTATTTGTAAAGATGATCGTCGCTTACAGATACAGACAGCTGATGGAAAACCCAAAACTATTGACCTTTCATTAACCAACGAGCAGTACGATAATCACATTTTTCCAATACACAAAATTTTCGACTCTGCTGATTGGAGGCAAGGATACATAAACCATTGGAATCAGGACGCGGAGAAAATTGGATTGCTCTTCAAATTTGAGGCTGAGATAATTCGATGCTTTAATCAATACAATGTCCCCGTTATTGAATTAAGTGGAGCTCCAAAAGAAGCCGTTTGCTTGGTATTTGAGAAAGTAAACACTGGGGGCGTAACGCTAACTGTATTTGAACTTCTCACAGCATCCCTCGCTGCAGAAGGTTTCCGATTGCGTGATGATTGGGAACCTAGACGAAAACGTCTAAGAAAACATAAGGTACTAGAAAAACTTGATGGTATCAATTTCCTACAAGCACTTACACTGATTGACACCCGAAATCTAAAATCGCCGGTAAGTTGCAAGCGTAAGGAAATTCTAGAGTTGGATCGAAAGCGTTATGAAGAGTGGGCAGATCAAATCGAGGATGGGTTTGTGAAGGCAGCCCACTTTTTGCACAAACAGAAAATATTTAATGCCAAAGATGTTCCCTATTCAGCTCAACTTGTCCCGTTGGCGGCGATTCTAATGGATTTAGGGCATCTGAGTGAAACAGAAGGAGTTCAGCAGGAAATTGCGCGTTGGTATTGGTGCGGTGTGCTTGGTGAAATGTATGCGGGTTCTACTGATACTCAGGCAGCTAGGGATTTCTCTGAAGTGACTGCTTGGGTAAAAAAAGGTGAAAAGGAACCTACAACAATCAAGGAAGCAGATTTCCAAAAGAAGCGTTTATCTGAACTCCGAACTCGTGGTAGTGCCTTGTATAAGGGAATCCACGCGTTGATGATGCACGACAGAGGAGCAAGCGATTTTTTCACTGGATACCCTATTGATGAGAAGATATTCTTTGAGGACAGGGTGGATATCCATCACATATTTCCCAGAGCTTGGTGTGAGAGTAAGGGAATCGCGCCCCATGACTATAATAGTATTATCAATAAAACAGTAATCTCAGCACGCACAAATCGACAGATAGGCGGACGCGCTCCTTCAGCGTATTTGCAAAGGATAGAAAAAGAAGCTGGAATAGACGATGCCAAAATGGATAAGAGACTTGCTGCTCACCTCATCTCTGCCGACACTCTGCGAGCCGATGATTTCTGGGGTTTCTTTGAAGCCCGCAAAGAAGCATTATTTCGTGTAATCCAGAAAACAATGGGTGAAAATGACGAGACGACCGCATAAAACATCAAAGTCGAATAAAAAAGGCTGCGGGAACCGCCTACCCGATAGGCGGTCAGAACACATCATTTTTTTCTTTACCATCATCTGTATATCTGCCATCGGCTTCGCCTCCTTTCTTGCTTCATAGGTTATGAGTTTTTACGCGTGTGAAATAAAATGGCTATGACACGAGAATCCAGATCGGTATTATGAGTTTTAGGTAAAGCCATTGCTTCAACATACGTATTAAGGGGAGTTTTTGTTAAATTAAGGACAGTATCTCCTTGAAATGGTTTTCCAGTTACCGACACTTCATAGAGAGGCGAAGATTCCTCAATTGATTTATGCTTCGGTATGTAAGTAGAAAAATGCCTGCCCCGAACGAAATATTGCACCCGTAAACGCATTGGAGGGGGAACCCAAGGATCTTCACGGAATAAACTTTGCTGATACTTTGATGTTTCAATTTCCTCTTTTTCAGCAGGCTTGTGGCTGTAATCCAACACTATTAGAGCACATGGATGGAAATCCGTTTTAATCATACGAATCGCGGTCGCTTCTAAAGAGACCTCATACAGTTTGGAAAGTTTCTGCAGCGATTTTAGGGAAACACCCATACTTTTAACATCCGAATCAAATTCAGGTGTAGGCATAACAATCTCACTTGCTCCGAGATCGCACAAAAACTCTACTTCATTTTCAGGATCGAATTTACCACTTTGGTGGCGCGCATGACACTCATCCTGATATCCAGGAAAAAAAGTATGAACAATTTCATGAGCTATTGAGAATTTTTGCCGTGTTTTAGGTTTATCCGGGTTGTATCTGATTACCACTCGCCCATTTTCTGCGGGGTGGAGTTCAGCATCCTCACTATGTGTTAATTCAACAGATTCCTCACACCAGATCCCTAATATAGACGCAAGAACCTCGGGATTGAAAGGTGGGCCATTCCATCGGAAATGCCTAGACTGTCTCGCTACATTAAGTTTGTCCTGAACTAAACTTCGGATAATTTCCTCTGGATCTTGGGAGATTTCCGAATAACGATCTATGAGTCGTATAACTGATTTATGAGAATAATACTTATTGCCAACTTTAAGATGTCTTTGTTTCATCCTTTCTTCATCACATACCGGATAGTTTGCAGAATATGCTCCCATTCTTCAATGCCCTTGGGTTGATTGCCTCTATACCGAATATTCATCAGCATTCGGACATCTTCTTTTTGAATATCAAGGGCTTCGCCTCGTTCATCAATAAATTCACGTAAGGCATTCGGAATATCTTCATCCTCAAAGTCTTCCGCGTAAACGCGTACAGGCTGGTCAAGGAGATCTGCAATAGTTATACCAAGTGCCGAAGCAATTTTGAGCAATATCTCAGCCGAAGGTTGCTTACTCACATCGTTTTCAAGCTGTGATAAATAAGCCTTAGAGATACTTGCTTCTTCAGCCAGCCCGTTAAGTGAAAGCCCCTTTTCTTCGCGGAGTTGCCTGATTTTTTGCCCCAGTTTCATGTGAAATGCCTCCTAATTTTGGTAATTGCCTTACTATTTTACACGAATTTGTTCATTATTACAAACTTTTTCTTGACAAAGTGTTTTCTATATAGTATAATATTGTTCGTTAAGATAAACAATATGGATTGTTGTTATAATGTTCATGCACCACCTTTTCTATGAATGGAACAAAAGGCGTTTACGATATCTCAATAACACAAGGAGCACTTTTCATAATGGCAAAAGCGATCGCAGCACGAAGAAAAGGGGATGAATATCAAGCCAGAGTCTTCTGGCTAAAGCTGCTTGACCTCAGAACCAATGATTATGTCAAATCTGTCACCTTGGAAAGCGATCGCGTCTCTTTTGTCGATGATGTCGTCGTCTCCTATAGTGAACCCATAAAAGATCGAGTGACAGGGGAACGGGAAGTCGTTTGTGAATTCCTTCAGTGTAAGTACCACATGACGCAGCACGGTGCATTCACTCATGAAAACCTCATCGATCCAAAGTTTATCAACAATCAGAATTCAATGCTGAAACGCCTGTACGACGCGTATGTGAAACTGTCACAAGAACTTCATCCTGACGCGTTCCGGTTGTACATCTTCTCCAACTGGCATTGGGCGAATCAAGATGCACTCGCCAAGCATTTGCATGAGGAAACGATTCGTTCAACCTTTTATGAGAATGGACCGAGATCCGCAGCGGGTCAAGCGCGCTCGAAACTCGCGGCACATCTCTCTATATCCTCAGAAGAACTCCTTGCCTTTTTGAACACCGTTCGTTTTAGGCTTGGAAAGAATCTTGTAGACCTCGCAAGTGAAATGGAACCCCGCCTGAAGTTAGCAGGACTACAACCCATTGATCCAACAGTAACTCACATTCCTTACGACAGCCTCGCTTGGGAACTTTTTGCACAGGGACGCAATTCGTTTGACAAAGCGGCTTTTAACCAGATGATCCGCGAAGAAAAGTTGATGGTCTCACCCGCCACAAAACATAGCGAAATTTCCATCCAAAGTTTCGCACAATTCGCACGGCGCCCCACCGATCTTCAAGTCGCGCGTCTGGATTTACTTCCGTTGTTTGATGAACGTTTTCCTATCACGGATGTCCATTGGAAAAAGGAAATACCTGCAAAAATTTCGGCATTCATGTTGAACGAAAAATTGATGGATGTCCCGCAACCTATCCATCTTTTCTTTGATTGTCATCTCAGCATTGCGTTCTTTGCGGGACATTTGGTGAGCCCAAAACATCGGATTCAAATCATACCGACACAAAAGAACAGAAGCGACTACACGCTTTGGAAACAAAGTGCTCCCGACACTGACACGAACTTGTGGAGGTTTGAAACTGTTGGAAAAATTGACGAGGAAATCATCTTGGAAATTTCCGTGACGCATGACATCCAGAAACAGTTGCGATCCTATCTATTGACTCAAGGATACAGTGAATTGCCGCAGATTCGGGTTGCCCCTATAGATGGTGTCGGACCCTACGCTATATCTGGAGGTACTCATGCATGGCAGTTCGGATATCAGTTGGCGGCACAACTGAGCGAGAGAATTCCCGAGACGTGCCAGACGATACACCTCTTTTTCGCAGGTCCTGTTGCATTGGCTTATATCCTTGGACATACACTGCGACTGCAGCATATCACCCAACCCATTCAACTGTACGAATACGATTTTGATGGGCAGCGTGGTCCGCGGACATATTATCCGAGTCTACGTATTGCCTGTTAACATTCAACAATTAGGAGGACAGCTCCATGAAATTAACAACCTATTTTACAAAGTTTCTCCAAGGCATCCGTCCCACAGAGAATCAAAGAAATGACTGCAAAACAGGACATCAAACCCTCCGCGATCGACTGCACGCCTATGAAGACCTGAAATCTATTCTTGTAAGTACTTTTCTACAAGGGAGTTACCGGCGCGCGACTGCTGTTCGTCCAAAAGGTGAGGCAAAATTAGATGTTGATATCATCACCGTCACCCGCCTGAAGCGAGAGGATTATCAAAACCCGGATGATGCTATGGATATCTTCGTTCCCTTTTTGGATGAGTACTACGAGGGTAAATATCAAAGACAAGGACGTTCATTTGGAATTGAATTGTCGTACGTGAATCTCGACCTTGTCATTACCTCGGCACCGTCTGAAGCAGAAGAGGAAGCTTACAAAAGCCAAGCAGCCCGAACCATCCTAACTCCGGAGGATATTGATGATTGGTTTTTTAAAAAATCTTGGGTTCCGCCGGAGGAAAGGAGCAGTCAAATCGCTTTTCTTGAAGCAATCCGTCAAGAACAAGAATGGAAAACCGAACCGTTATGGATACCAAATCGAGATGCTGGTGACTGGGAAGAGACCCATCCGTTAGAGCAAATAAAATGGACATGGGGAAAGAACGCCAGATGCAATAAGCATTACGTTAATGTCGTTAAAGCCATAAAATGGTGGCAAAGAGTCCATCATCCTGACGACAGACCAAAAGGCTATCCGCTTGAACACCTCGTCGGTGTCTGCTGCCCTGATAGTATAACATCTGTTGCCGAAGGAGTGACAAAGTCACTGGAAACGATCGTCGCGGATTATAGTGCGTATGCAGAATACAAACTTGTTCCCTGCCTCCCAGACCATGGTGTCCCTGGACACAATGTTTTAGAGAGGGTGGACGGCGAAGAATTCGCTGAATTCTACGAACACGCTGAAGACGCTTCTGAAATCGCACGTGAAGCTCTTGATGCTGAGACAAAAGAAAAATCTATTGAAAAATGGAAAGAATTGTTCGGCAGTAAGTTTCCCGATTCCGGCAACTCTGATGAAAATGGGAATACAGGAAATAGTTCAGAAGGCCCCTTTGTCCCACCACCAAGAAATCAAACAGGTGATTTAACACCTCGCAGATATGGATAGACAACCGTGTGAATTCACTGATATTGTGATAGAAGCCTATAACGATTTGGTTCAACGCCGTATCGTTGAAATTACCGTACCCATTCGGGAGAACCTTACCGACGGGGAAACAGGATGGGAATTCGAGTGTGTTGCTAAGGTTCCCTATCCGAATCCTGAGCAGGTGCCGGAGAATGTCACTTTACGCGTCGTAATACCTGAAACATTCCCGATGGAACCCGTAGAAGTCGATCCCGAAAACGTCAAAGCGTTCCCACACCAAGATGCTGAAACTGGAAAATTGTGCTTACCCGAAGAAGCACTCGCCCCCGTGAATGCTTCCCGGCTCGTTTGTTATGTTGAATGGGCCATTCAATGGCTCAAAGACGCAGCCAATGGAAAACTGCTACAACCAGGCGAACCGTATGAATTGCCCGACTTTAGCTGTAAGCTTCTGGAAGCACCGTTGATATTTGAGGAGTCATCAAACTCTTACGAAAAATGGGAACCGCTCCTCTGCAGATCCGGGGACGTTGAATGCTTTTGGGGCAATGAGATTCAGGCAATATTCGCCGTCAGATTTTACCAAAGGGACGGTTCATTGGTGAGAGAAGCAGAATTCTCCTCAAACGTACTGAGAGAGGCGGGCGAAATCAAAGGGAAATGGGTACTTGTACCTGATATCCGTTATGAAAGACATCGCCCACCTCAAACATATCAGGAGATGGTGGAGTTGTGTTCAAGGAATGATTTGGACTTCTATACACTTCTCAAAGAAACTTGGAATCTTAAAAATTCGTATAAGTTCGGAATTCTCCTCATCGGTTTTCCGATTCAAAAAAAAGTCGGAGCACCGTTCACCGAAATCCATTGGCAACCTCTTCTTTTTCAAAATCTCAATGGATTCAGAAAACAAAAACAAAAACCTCGCTTAAAAGGACCTGCTCGTAAACCCAGACAAATCTGGCAAAGATTGAAAGAAAATGGATGTTTCTCACCCTCTCAACAGTTGCCATGGGGAATGGTTGAAAACGTCACACGCGATCGAATCTATGCAAGAGGGGCGTATCCATCAAAGGTTCAAGAAACACCTATTGTCATTTTCGGCTGCGGGGCGTTGGGGAGTTCTGTCGCAGAATTACTCGCACGCGGCGGGGTCCACCAAATGAGCCTCGTTGACCATGACACGATAAAGTTTGGCAATCTCTGTCGCCATACCCTTGACGGCTCTTCTGTCGGTCTGAATAAAGCAAAAGCTCTCGCCGAAAGATTGTCCCGATCGAATCCCCTGTCAAAGATAAAGGGGTATTTCGAGAAGATACCCCTACATTCACGCTCGGATGAGTCAATTTGCCAAGTCCTGACAGATGCCGAAGTATTTATTGATTGTACCACGAGTGAAGCCGCTTTTCAGTGGCTGAATCAATACGCAGTGAAAAACGGAAAACGGTTGATTTCCTTGTTCTTCAATTTTCATGCAGAATTGCTTACCTTATGTATCTCCGGTAAAATCTCATGCAGCGACATCTTTAAGGACCTAAAATACGCCGTTCAACAGAAATACACACCGCTTGACCCCGGGGTGTACTTCTATCAAGCCTCAAAAGACGAACAAATTATAGAAGGTGCGGGGTGTTGGCATCCGAGCTTCCCCGCACTCAATGCACACGTTCAAATTCTCGCTGCACACGCTGTAGATATTATCAGCGACTCTATAGCCACCAAACAAGAAACAGGTATTGCATCCATCGTCAAAAGGAAAAACTTCACGCCACAAACGAATGATCAACAGGGTGTGCTGGTCGAAAAAGTATGGGGAAAAGAATATTGCCAAACAGCACTTTACTAAAATGGCAGTCGGACTGCCAGAAATATACCGTCCGACTCTCTAACGCTTGCTTTCTGAAGATAAAAAAAATGGCGCACGCACATTATCCCAACGAAGTCGGGACCTCTTTAGTTGGATGTTATTCCGATAACGGCTTTGAAGCGTCTGTTCTTGATCTAGCTCCCTTAAGTCCGGACTCGAAAGGTTCCAGGACTTCATTTTATAGAGGGGTCGCCGGTTTGAGAAAGTTCTTTATGAAGCTCCGACAGACTTTTAGCGGTAAACGTCATTATGTCGGCGAATGGCATAGCCATCCAGATGCCCCTCCCTTTCCAAGTCAAACCGATGACAAAAACCAGTTGGCGATAGCAAAAGACACAAACACAACCTGTCCGGAATGCATTCTCATTCTTATCGGACACACGCTTTCAAGCGTGGATGAAATAGGCGTTTTTGTGTATTCACGAAAACGAGGCAGGATTCCGCTTGCCCAGATATATCAGAGTCAAGATACAGTGGATTCGCCAACTTCCGTGTAACTCCAAAACTAATTGAGATGGCTCCAAACTAACAGCACTTACCTTATCAAGAAGATTATCACCTATAGATCCAATTTCCGAATCGCAATACCTATCCAATTGGTGAATTTCCTTAGTCAACGATACAAAATGGAGAACGAAAATGTCCAGATCGCGTCTGGTTACACTTGCTATGACAACAATCGCAACACTGTTCCGTTCAGTTTTTATTCTAACTGCTCAGTCCACTGGAAAAGAAAAACAAACAACAGAGGAATCTGCGGAAAAGCAAAAGACACAGATGAAAAAGACTTGGATGAACGTCCGACATTCGATTTCTCGCTTCAGGGAGACAATAGGACCCAAAGCCTTGCTCTCTTTTTTGAACGCCCTTTCAAATTCAAGAAGATTGAAGGCAAACTCAGCGGAAACTATTTTACGACGTTCACGAAAGAGGAAATCCCATCCGAAGCATCCGTATGGAGAGCTTTACAGAAAAGTTTCACCGGCTGGGAGTTTCTCTCCAGATCATACTCCTATCGACTTGAAGGGAGCACTATAAGCAAATTCGGTGGCGGTGGACATATTGAATTTGAAAGTGATATTACTATCGAAGATGACCCTCGCCTAAATTTCACGCTTTATGGAGAATACAATCCTTTGACTTTCGTAGAATTAGCCTTCGGCGGTTGGACAGAATTTCTGCGTTTGGGAAAAGAACCCCTGGAAGGTGAAAAGTTCCGATTCGGTTTACGTACACACTGTAACATCGAAAAGGAATTCAAGTGGGTAAACCTCTCCATGCTAATCGAATATCTACCTCACTGGAACTTCAATTCGTATCGCCTTAATGCGTCCCCCGAGATCGAATTCAAGCTCGATAACATAAAGATCCCACGAAAAAAAGAACCTTTCTCGTTCTCGATCGTTCTTATGGGTGAGGTTGATTACTACTCCGAAAACGATGATTTCACGGTTGAGCCGTTATTTGAACTGAACCCGTGGGAGATACGCTGGACGCAACTCGTTCGGCATAGGTTTTAGTATCTCACGACTAATCCATCAAAAAGTATTTGCACGTTTTATGAATGCCGAGTGCCTTGGAATCCCGAAAAAAATTGTTACAAAAATTTTCTTTTTTTGCTATAATATATTTGACGTGAACTCAAGGTTTTGAAAGCACTTTTACTAATAAAGTGTTGTTCACGTCAGGGCAGCTCCCTAATTTCTTAGGTGCGCCGCAGGTACTACCAATACCCGCGACGCTTAGCACTGCCATAGGTATAGTATGACAGCGCTGGTTTCTATTGTATCACACCGGACGTTTTGTGTGTGAGATTAATGGAAACCAGCACCCTATAGGGAAGGTTGCCGAACACCTTTCTATACCCTCGCGATGCGCGCATCAGCGCACCCACCCCTATAGTCCTGTCATTTTTTTTGACCCAGAGAAAAGGGTATCCCTTTACTCTCATGCTGCAGTCTGCGAGAGGACTATGAACATTCAATTTGCACCCAATACGCTCTATTACGGCGATTGTCTTGATATTATGTCAAGCTTTCCCGACAACTATATCGACTTGATCTGCCTTGATCCGCCGTTCAACTCCAACGAGAAATATAACAAGGTTTTCAAGGATTCTGGACTCCGCATTGATCCACAAATCAAAGCGTTTGATGATGTGTGGCTCTGGGACAACGCGTCCGCGGAACGCGTCGCGCGTGTCAAGAACGTAGTTGCTAACCCCGCGTCCAAGGTGATTGCTGGGTTTGAAGGGTTCATTAGAATTTATTTGAGGCGTAAGGGAGGGAATGTAGATGCCGATTGGAAGTGAATCTGATAGAGACATCATCAGACCGAAACACCAAATAGTAGTGCCGGGGCTCGGGGTATTCATTGCCCCGAACGCTGTCGCCCGTCTATTTCAACTTCATGACTATACCCGTTGTCCAAACTTCCGGAAAAAGCATGCTCCAATGAGGAGAATTCTCTATCCAATCCTACGTCCAAATGTCTATTATTCCCCGCGGATGTTTCGCCTACACCAAGCGAGAAGATTTAAGAACGAGAAGCGGAAGGAGGGGTAATGAGAGAGGCCATAGTTGAACGAGCAGTCAAAAACTATTTTGAAAATCAATTCCCGCAATTTTCAACATCACAGCAGTGCGATGTCCAGTTCGGCACGCGACACGGCATCGCGGATGTTGTTTTACATCAACCCATTAGAGATGAAAGAGGATACTTTGTCGCGATTGCGGAGTGCAAGAGATTACCGCTCCCGATCCCACGCGCACAAGCGAGAGCACAGTTGAAAGGTTATATGAGTGCTACTAATACACAGTACGGTGTTCTCGCTGTCGGCACGGATCCCGGGAATTGGGAGTTCTGCGAGAATAAGTACAATAATTGGTTTGCTGAGATCAATCGGGAAGATTTTGAACGGGGCATTGAGAACTGGAGACCTGTATCGGCAAGAACTTCACACTGGTGGAAACGGATTGCCTTGTCCTTAGGCGTTCTGTTTATTGTTAGTATCTCATCACTTTTGTTGTTGTGGCCCGATCCGCCAGATCCAATTGTTTATATCACGGAGACAGGCAGGAAATACCATACCTACAATTGCAATTTTTTGAAGCAATACGCTGATGGAAAGTTTGCGATTTATTTGGATGAAGCCGAAAAGAATTATGACCCTTGTGGAATTTGTTCCCCGCATAAGATAGAAAAGCCAAGGTAATTCCCTAAGCCACCTCATAAGATTAAAGATAACCTGCCTTGGATAGTAGGTTCGCGAGGTTCTTTTTTCTACCACAACGCCCTGTCAGAACCGTCAGAGTTTTACCTTTTGTCTTTGCGTGCGTCGAACTCTTTCTCTACATTTATCACGACCTTCCGACTGGGTATGCCGGTAAGGTATATCTGACATCCTTCTCCGCTGCATGAATTCGTGAGACTGTCTGGGGATACCTGCTCTTGAATGTCGGTAAGACTTTTATTCAGATTCAACCGCATCTTCCTCTTTCGTTTGCTCAATTCTGTTTTGGAGCCCTGCGGACTCGTTGTAGAGGTCCTCGGCTATATCCAAGTGGTCTTCCGGTTCTATGCCTTCAATAAGGTCAAACGGGAGTTCTGTGACCGGTTTGTTCTTATAGAATTGCCACGCGCCGACCTCTTCTTTTTTCAGGTAGTCTGCTGATTCACTTGTGGATTCTCCAAGTTTCTGCAATTCACCTTCACGGATTAAGTTCCCAATTTGTTGGAGGAGATAGTTGCTATGTGTTGTAATCAGGACGCGAACACCCGCTCGGACCAAACGGACAAGCGTTTGGGCGATTTTGGTTTGTGCACCGGGATGTAGGTGAGATTCAGGTTCTTCAATAATGATCAAGTCCCCTGGTCCGATGATACCTTGCAGAAGGTAAACTAAAGGTGTGAGTTCAGATACCATTGCCGAGGCGTGGCTCATCCGCAGTGTCTCTTTCCCTTGATCTGGACGGTATAGAAATTCCGAATACGCTTCTGGCGTGGAGCGTTTAACCTCTATTCTACCCTCCAGCAGCTCCGTCTCCAGTTGTTCAGCGACGCGACGTATACTGCTCGATGATGTGCCGATTTCCGTGTAACTGATGACCCACTCCAGAAAATCCGCTATCATTCCAGAAAATGTAGATGTTTCAAGGCGATCTAAATCGATGCGCGTCGTCCGCTTGATAAGAGAAAGTTTGATTACACCGAGGCTTTGCATGATGCCACTCCGAGCAGCAGGCAAGTAGTATGAATCCGATCTTCTCCACCGACAGGCATGTAAAGTCCGAAATAGACGTTCAACATCGGATATCTCATGGAACTCAGTTTCACGCTTTGCGTCAAGGAGAATCATGTCAGGGTTAATATGCCCAGTTATAGTGGGATCGGCGGATCCAGCAACCCGCGTCTCAAAATTCCAACACGTTTGATCTCCGTCGCGAACTGACAGTGCGACTTTCATTTCGTTGCTTCGGTTTCCAGCGAATCGAATTAACTTGGAAACATTCTCAAAATCGAAACACCGCTTGAGCTCGTCTGGAAAGTTTTCCTGATCTGTGAGTCTATATTCCAACATGTCGCACATCTTCTGAGGTAAATCGGAAAATTTGAACGGCCGCCCAGACGCGTTTAACTTTTCAAGTATTTCTAACATTTCTTGCTCTAATACCTTCTGCTGACTTTGTGGATAACGGTCTCGCGAACGGTAATCAAGAGTGAAATAAGAAGCAGTAGAGGCTGCCCAAGGCAATTGTGGGACCCCCTCAAAATGTTTGTGTAACGCGTAAATAAGCGCGGCAAGATAAGTTTTACCGGTGTTACTTTCACCGACGAATACAGTCAGCGGACGTAGGTCTATCTCTGCCTTTTCTATCGGACCGAAGTTTTTTATCTTAATGTAGGCATCCATTGTTTTTCTCCTAATAATGATGGCTTGAATCTATTATAGGCACATCTGCGATCAATTTCAAGGAAAACCAGAATTCACTTTTTTAGTCTATCTTATCAGCTATAATCCCATGTCCCTCTTTGATGCGGAGAATTTGGTTTGATTTTAGGTTGGAGAACCGTTCTATGTGTCCGCTCTGCCAGCGGATTTCGAGGGTGTCGATTTCTGTCCGCTTCCCGAGTCCGAAATGGACGCGAAGATCGCTTTGCGACAGGTAACTCGCACCGCTGCGTACCTCTTTATAAAGAGACAAATCCCGCGCCTTTAGGATTATCTTTGTTCCGATTCCCGATGCGTTGCTCTGTGTGCCAATCGGTTGGATTGTCAGCCAGTGGTTACTGTTGCCACCGTCGTTGCGGAGGAGTGTTGCGGGTTGATTGGAGTTGTTGAGAAAGATATCGATGTCTCCGTCGTTGTCGTAGTCGCCGAACGCTGCGCCGCGGCTAACCATTTTAGGGAGCTGCGTCAATCCGACTGCAGCAGACGCATCGGTAAAGTGATAAGTGCTATCTTCGTTGCGTGTGTTATGAAACAGTAGATCGGATTGCGGATATGTCCCGTCCGAGAACAGCGCGATATTCTCCTGAAGATGTCCGTTGGCAACGAAGAGGTCAAGAAGTCCATCGTTATCGTAATCGAAGAATTCGACTGCCCATTTAAAGTAAGGGAGCGTCACTGCGCCAATTCCGGCGGTAAACGAGACATCCGAAAAAAAAGTGGCAGTTTCGTTTTGATAGAGGATTACCGGTAGCGAAGAAGCGTTGCTAACAACAAGGTCGAGATAGCCATCGTTATTGTAATCACCGAACGCGCTGCCCATGCCGCTTCCGGGAAAGCCGTTCCCGTCGTAGCCTGTACCGGTAAGGTCGGCAGTCTCCGTAAAGGTGCCATCGCCGTTGTTCCGGTAGAGAAAATCTGCTTCCATATCGTTGGCAATATGAAGGTCTGGGTAACCGTCGTTGTCATAGTCGCCGATTGCGACGGCGAGACCGAGTGCGCGGTGTGAAATTCCAGAGGCTTCGGTGACATCCGTGAAAGTGCTGTCTCCGTTATTGCGATAGAGGATATCGGGTTCACCTACAAAGTGGCTGCCTGCGATCTGATCCGTAGGACTGCAATAGGTTCTGATCCCACGGGTCTCCCACCATTGGTTCTCGTCAATAGAGAATTTCATATAATTGACGACGTACAGGTCAACATCGCCATTTCCGTCGTAATCGAGAAAAGCACAACTGGTTCCCCAGCGTTCATCGCCGACACCTGCCTGTTGTGTTTTATCTGTAAATGTGCCGTCCCCGTTGTTGTGATAGAGGATATTGCGTCCGTAGTTGGTTACGTATAGCTCGGGGTAACCGTCGTTATTGATATCCGCGGCGGCGCATCCGACACCGTAGCCGGTATCACCGACACCTGCTTTGTCTGTAACGTCGGTAAACGTGCCGTCCCCGTTGTTCCGATAGAGTGTATTTCGTGGAAGTTGTGCTTGTGATGTTTTTTCAGTGTTAGGTGGTGGGATGAACGTAGCGTTCACGACATAGAGATCGAGATACGTATCGGCATCAAAGTCAAAAAAGAGTGCCCCGGATCCGAGCGTTTCTATGAGGAATTTTTCGCCGGTTCTGCCATCAACGTGTTGAAACGCGATACCTGCGGCGGCAGTTACATCAACAAATTCGACTTCGGCAGTCGCAGAAGTCATCAGAATGAAGAAGAGGGGAATGCAACAACACGGGCATCTCATTGTTCGTCAGCGTACGCTTTCTGTTTTTCGCGTGCCTGCTGTGCCTCATCTTGTAATCCGAGTGTGTCACAGATTTCGGAGAGCGTATTCCAATAATTCGCATCTGTGGGTGCCAGCCGGACAGCTGTCCGTGCGTGGAAGAGTGCCTTGTTTAAATTCGTCTTTAATTCTGTATAGCCGACTGCGATATTATTATGTGCGATTGCGAGGTCTGCATCGACAGTGAGTGCTTTCTGATACGCTGCGATAGCGGATTCAATTTTTCCTTGCTTATGATAAGCATGTCCCAAGTTGTAGTGTGTCGTCGCTAAGTCGGGTGCGAGAGAGATCGCGTGTTTATAGTTCGCGACGGCATCCGCGAAACGGCGGCGAGCGAGATAGACGATACCGAGGTTGTTATAGCCTCTTGCGTCATCGGGATGCTTTTTGACCCAGGTTTCGGCTTTCTCAAGGAGCGGGTCCGTCTGACTGAGGGTTTTAAAAAACGCCATCGCTGATGCTGCTTTCTCTTTCTCGCCGCGTTTTATGTAAATCTGGGCGAGTTGATAGTGCGCTTCCGTATTGTCCACCTGAATTTCAATCGCTTTTTCAATGGTGGTGATTGCCGTATCTAAGTGTTTCTGCTTTGCGTAGGTTTTACCTAAACCTAAAATCGGAGCGGCATTTTTTGGATTAAGGCGTATGGCTTCTTTGTAGGTACGTGCAGCCTCTCCATAATCGCCCTGTTTCAAGTGGACTTCACCGAGTCCAGTGTACGGGTCACTCCATTCAGGGTCTATGGTTGTAGCGTGTTTAAACGCCTTAGCGGCGCGAGGGAGGTCCCCCTGTTTAAGGTAAACCAATCCGATGTTATAATGCGGTTCAGCCGCGATCGGAGACAACGCGAGTGCCTTCCGATAAGCATCAAGTGCGGCATCGTATTGCTTCAATTCGGAATACGCAACACCGAGTTTGTTGTAGATGATTGGGGAATTTGGGTCAAGTGCGACGGCTTTCTTGTACTCGGCGACGGCTTGCTCGAATTCTCCGAGATCATGGTAGTGGGTCGCACGCTGATAGTGCTTTTGAGCGGTTGAAACGTCGGATAAAGTTGTGTTTCCAAAAGCACCGAAAAAAATAATAAATAGGGCGAAATATTTTAGCATGCGCTTCCCCCGAATATAAGGACAGCGTTTGCTCTGCCCTATAGTATGCTGCGTTAGCGTCAGCGCGCGTTTCAATTTTAAGCCGCGTTAGATGCGGTCTGTAACAGTGCCGGTTTATTGGATAAAATTTTCGCGCTTGAGAAGCAGCGTAAGCATCTCTTTGATTTCGGTGTATCGTGCTGCTAAAATATTGAGCTCTTGTTGAAGATCTTGATTCTCTTTTGTGAGTGTACCTACTTTTTTTGTCAGTGTATCCACTTCCGCTTGCAGTCTTCCATTTTCCGCTTGTAGTCTTCCATTTTCTCGCTCAAGGATAGCGATCCTTCGGAAGAGCCAAGCGAATCCGATGATTCCGATGCTTACGATGCCTATGTCAATAACAGTGATTCCAAACCAACTGAAGTCCATTTTTGGTTTCCTTATAACGGTATATATGCGATGTGATATACCGGTTTTCTGTCCTCTTAAAATTGATAGGTTTTTGGGGACGAGGCAACCTCGTCCCTACGAAGAACAGTCTGGATAAGGGGTTAGTCGCGGTCCGCTTTAATACTGCCCCATGTTGTGGTGAGTTTCTCTGCGGGTTCCACTGGCAGGAAATCGCCGCTCATAATTTCATTGACTTCTGCTTCATTGATGATTCTGTTGAAGAGGAACACCTCGTCAATAATACCGGTGAAAAATTCCGCGCCGGGGTGGCGCGCGCCGACCATAACGGCACCATCAATCTCAATAACGGGTGGCGGTTTAGGTCCTCCGCCTGCTTTCTTGCCATCATTGTAGATGACGACCTCTGATTCGGTGTCATGGGTCACTGCAAGGTGTACCCAGTCCTCAGGTTGAATATCGTCCGTAACGGCTTTTTGTGCCCAACCGGGTGCCTGCGACCAGAAATAGGTTTTGTCGTCACCTTGTCTAAAAATTGATGCCCACTTCAGTTCGCCGGCTGTCACCATATAATTCCATTCCCGAATTTGGGCATCACCGCGCTTGACCCAAAAAGCGATTGAGAACTGCTCTCTTAACTGCAAAGTATCGTTGATAGGCACCTGTACATACTGTCCCTTTGTACCATCGAACTCCAATGCCTTGCCGAACTGTCCATCTACCCATGTCGGACTTTTGATAAGTTCGCCATCGTGACCATGTACAGAACTGTCTGCGGCAGCATCACCTTTTCCTTCATCAAAAGAGAGATACAAAACGACGGATTTGTCATCGAGTCCTGCATACAAGGCAGTTGTAAGGGAGAACAGGACGCATATAGCGATAAGCCCGCGTATAATTTGTTCAAATTTGAGCATAGTGTACTCCTTCTTAAGAGTTGTCAGCAGTGGGTTGTCAGTTGTTGAACTTGTGCCAGGTATCTTTGTTGTCAATACCACGAAAGCTAAAGACTGAAGATTGATAATTTATAGTGGATTTCAGAATTAATGAGACCCTTTACAGCGGACGCGGAAACCTTGAAGAAATACCCTATCAAAAACCCCCTACGTGGGGGTGGTCTCCGCAATCACTGGAATGTCTCTTTAATTATTGACTTTACTATAATATGCTGAGAGCCGATGGTTTCCGATGGCTGACGGCTTCTTTTCAGCAGGCACCACATTTCTTACAGACGGTTGTATCACATTCACTGGTCATAAAACCTTTTTCGTGTTTGTTGAACTCAAGTTGTAAGAATTGGGGTTTAACGTTTAAATCGAGGTGGTCCCAGGGGTTGACTTCATGCAGTGGACGTTGGCGCGTTGCATAAAAATGTGGCGTTAACCCGTGTGTACGGAAGGCTTGATTCCACGATGTGCCGTTTGCGATTTCCAAGATAACTTTTCCGAGTCGTCGGTCGCCGCGTGCGAAGGCAGCTTCTTGGTGTGCGAGTCTGGCACTTGCAGAGCCGACTTTTATACTGCCGAGTCGGTTAATTTCACGTTTAAGGAAATCAAGTTTCCGAGCGATGGTTTTTGGAGGTTCCATGGCTACCCACTGGAAGGGTGTATGCGGTTTTGGTACCATGGGAGAGATTGTGAAACTGATACGTGCGATTCTTCCGGTTCGTTTCGCGTGTGGGAGTACGATCGTGCGCATCTCCTTTGCCATATCGACGATAGCTTGGACATCCTCCGGTTTTTCGTGTGGTACACCGATAAGAAAATAGAGTCGTAGGTTGAGAATATCCCGCTTCAACGCCTCTTCAAAAATGTAATAGAGTCGTTCACGTGGAATTGCTTTATTGACGACCTTCTGAAGTTCTTCGGTGGCGACTTCTGGTGCGATCGTGATAGTGCCTTGTTCACTGTCTGCAAGTGCATCGAGCAGTGGGGCGCGGACGGTTTCCGCACGGAGTGAGGCGCAAGAGATGCGGAACCCGCGCGCAACGAGTCCAGATGCGATTTCATCAATGTGTGGGTGGTCAGAGATAGAGGCGCCAACGAGCCCGATTCTGTCTGTAATCCCGCGTGCGCGCTCAGCGAGTGCGAGTGTACTTTCTACAGAACGGTGCCGGGGCCATCGACGGGCATAGTCAGCGACACAAAAACGGCATTGCCTACCACACCCGCGCACGATTTCGATGAGGTGTGCATTCGCGAATTCGGTATTGGGTGTATGGATATGTGTGCAAGTTTCGACATCGTCGAGTTTTGGTACGGCGCCGGCACGAATGCGCGGGGGGATCCCCGATTTTGATGTAACTGCATTGATAGTGCCATCATCGTGATAGGTTACGTCGTAAAAACTCGGCACATAAAGTCCTGGAACAGTCGCCAATGTTTCGAGTAACGCATCCTTGGCGGCGCGGGACTGCTTCCACTCGTTGAAGTGATCCATGAGTTGATGGATGGTATGTTCAGCTTCGCCAACGACGAAAACATCAACGAAATCAGTGATCGGTTCTGGGTTGTAGGAGATATTAATACCGCCCGCGATGACAAGCGGGTCCCAATCTGTACGTTCTTCGGCGAGTGGCGGTATATTCGCAAGCTGCAAGGTACGCGGAATGTTCACATAATCGGATTCAAAGGAGACTGAAAACCCGATGACATCAAACTGATTAAGTGCAGTTTGCGTTTCAAACGAGAAGAGCGGCTTCTGCTGCGTCATAAGTTTCCGAATATAATTAGATTCAGGAACAAAAACGCGTTCACAAGCGGTATCTGCTCGACTGTTGAGGATAGAATGAATCACCTGAACGCCGAGACTTGACATTCCGAGTTCATAAGTACTCGGGTAGACCAGTGCGAACCTGTTAGGTTTTCTGAAATTATGCTGCGTGCCGTGTTCTTGACTGTGCAGGTTTCGGTAGTGTTGACGTAAGTCGAGCATTGTTTTAACTTTTATTAGGGCGTGCCTTGAAAGAGGCACCTGTGAGATATAAAGGCGTGACGCGCTTGGTCAGCGCGCCTATGTGCCAAAAAATGTGAAAGCGAACCCATCTGCTATGAAAACACAGTAGTGGTCTCAAACTAAGTTAAGAGATTTCAAACATAGATGATAAGAGCCAGATAGCGTTGATACCTATTTATCGTTCCGGTTTTTTGAGTTGACGCGCAGAAAAGCCGGAATTTCCCAATCTGTGTCGCGGCGTCGCGTGCTTTGCGCTCGTCCTCTGGTGGGTCTCCGTCCTCTACCTTGGGGCTCATGCTCTTCGTCTTCAGCAGGTTCAGGGTTAGGTTCCGGGGCATGCGTGGGCGCAGTGGATCTCCGTGCGGGTGCTCTCCCACCTCCGGGTCGGGATCTGCCGCCGCCTGCCGTGCGTTGTTCTGATGGTGTCGCGGGTTGCCTTTGATAAACGTCCGCCTCATCGTACCGTGAAGTTCTCGCCCCACTACTACCCCGTGGGGAGCCGGAGCCGAGGGCATATCTATTGTCCGAGATAGTATCAAACCCGGTTGCGATGACGGTTACGAGGACTTCATCATCGAGTTCCAATTCATCTTTGTAAACGAGCCCAAAGATGATTTGTGCGTCAGGTGCGGTATCTTTAATAACCTGCATGGCCTCGTCAAGTTCATACATCATAAAATCAGGCGGTGCGGTAATGTTAACGATCATACCGACAGCACCGGCGATGTTGGTCTGTTCGAGGAGTGGCGAACTGATAGCTTGTTCTGCGGCGACGTGTGCTCGGTTATCGCCTGTGGCATGCCCCATTCCCATCAATGCGCTGCCAGCATTCCGCATGATGGACTCAACATCAGCGAAGTCAACGTTAATTTCGCCAGATTCCGTAACGATGTCAGAGATACTTTTGACCCCGTGCAGTAGGATCTGGTCTCCCATACGGAACGCCTCTCGTATCGGAAGTTTCCTGTCCATTGTATCTATGAGTCGTTGGTTCGGAACGACGATGACAGAGTCAGCGGCTTCACGAAGTTCTTGAAGTCCGGCTTCGGCGGACGATGCGCGGCGTTGCCCTTCAAAGTCGAAGGGGCGTGTGACGACCCCGATTGTCAGTGCTCCGGATTCGCAGGCAAGTGAAGCGATGAGAGGTGCTGCACCGGTTCCGGTTCCGCCGCCCATCCCTGCTGTAATGAAGACCATATTTGCGTTTTCAACGATCGCCTGAAGCTGTTCTCTATCCTCTTCAGCGGCTTTCCTACCGATTTCGGGGTTGGCACCGGATCCCAAACCTTCGGTTGTATTATAGCCGATCTGGATTTGGGTTGCCCCGAGGCAGGTCAATAGTGCTTGTTGATCGGTATTAACGGCATAAAATTCTATGCCGGTGAGTCCGGCTTCAATCATACGTTTAACTGCATTTCCACCTGCTCCACCGACCCCGATGACTTTAATCCGTGCGCGTAAATTTTCAAATTCTTCTTGTTCAAATTCTATCATACTGGATTTCAGTTACCATAAGATAGACATAGCAACCTAATTCCTCCTATCATCAATATAGCCTCAATCTCGAGACCGAGGTTCCTTTATAACTCATGTTGGTTTGCGTTTTCACATTAAATTATACGCTATAAGCAAGTTTAAGTCAAATGTTCCTGCAGGTCTCATTCAATTGTGACATAATGGTTAGCGCAATAGGTTTAATATCCGAACCATTCTTTGATGCGTTGCAGGAAGTTCCCGACCCCCTTTTCACGATGCCGAGCGTTCTGTTCCTGTTCTTGCCGGCGCAAAGATTCGCCGTAGAGTGCGAGTCCTATACTTGCGGCATACATCGGGTGGTTTACGCGATCGGTTAATCCTTGTAGCCCGCGCGGGTACCCGATCTGTACGCGAAGTTGCAGTATCGCTTCAGCAAGGTCTTGGAGTCCATCCATCAGTGCGGTGCCTCCGGTAAGTATCAGTCCACCTGGAAGCGGTATGTCGCCTAATTCTTCACCGATCACTTCTAAGATTTCTGCCATACGGTATTCAATGATTTCTGCAAGTTCAATTCGATCAATGAAACGCGGTGGGTTAGCGTCACTGGTAACAGGGATGGCTCTATCATCATTAGGATCGACCAATTCGGTCCAAGCACAACCGCGATGAAGTTTGAGTTCCTCCGCTTCAGGGAGGGTAACTTTTAAGTACTGTGCGATATCGTTGGTAACGTGCTGCCCACCGACGGGAATGACTGCTGTATGTTGAATAGAATCCTCTTTATAAATGACGATTTCAGTTGTTCCGTCTCCGATGTCAACGAGAGCGGTCCCGACTTCACGTTCATCTCTCGAAACGACTGCCTGTGTCGCAGCCAACGGTGCGGCGACGAGCGTCTCTATGATAGGCACGCCAGCCTTTTCAATACCATTAAGCAAATTCTGGATAGCCGTTGTACTCCCTGTAATGATATAAGCGTAGGCTTCAAGGCGCGCGCCAGACATACCGATAGGTTCGCGAATCCGATCTTGTGCATCAACGACGAAACTTTGTTGAATAACATGGAGTATCTCTCGGTCTGCCGGAATGGAAATCGCCTTCGCTGCTATCATCGCGCGGTCAACGTCTTCGTATGAAATCTCGGTATTGGCAACCGAAACGACACCGTGCGAAGTCTGTCCGATGATATGTGCCCCAGAAATACCGACACAAACGGAATCTATCTTTACACCTGCCATCAATTCCGCGTTAGAAATGGCTTTACGGATGGCTTCAGCAGTTTGGTTGATGTCAACGACAACACCTGCTCGAAGCCCTTCGGCGGGGGCGTGTCCAACACCGATGACACCTATCTTCTGGCTACTCCCTTGTAATGTATTTGCAACGATGACCGAAATTTTGCTTGAACCGATATCAAGTCCTGCAATAATGTTTTGTTTTGGCATTTAAATGCTTCACCTCCTCCTTCATCAAACTTGAAGAGCAATACCTCGGAATATTACCGTGTATCATATTATGTTATAACACTGCTATCGGTTTTTCTTTCGCGCTGCCAACCCACCTAAGTATACTGTATCTTCATATCTTGCATCTAAGTACAGGTGTTCTGACTCGGTTCCGACATGGCTAAGTTCAAGTCTGTAAGTATTTTGCTGTTTTAAGAACAGAGCAACATGATGAAGTCCTGATTCGACTGCATCTCCAGCGAGCCAAACAGTCCCTGGGAAATTATTGAGACGGATTTTAATTTTCCGCTGATCGCTTAGGTCAATATTCCTGATCTGTCTGGCAAGGCTTCGTTCTAAAAGTAAGGCAGTTTTCAGAATATTTAATCCGACGGCGATCTCGGATATCTTCACAGCCGTCCCGATCTTCGGTAACGTGTCATTACTGACGCTTAGAACAGCCATATTTCGGAATTGTTCAGATATTAATGGACTCGCTGCACCTTTATCTATATGTTTTAACACATGTCCTTCGTTATCTACCAAGAAAAATGCATTATTTCTTTGATCCGTAGAATCAATTCTTAGGAGAGCGAACGGGGTACGCTCGGTAACTTCAATCGTCAGCATCCGTTTCATTACATTTTTGGTAATGTAGGCATCTTTTATATAACTCAGGTTTTCTTTGAGATAGGCGGCTGTCTGTTCTTCAGAATCTATGACGATATTTTGTAACTTTTTGCCTAAGACATCATAGATTTGCAAATCAGTATAATGCATATTGCCAGAAAGTGCAAGCGAAACATATTCGGCACCGAAAAAACTGAGTACTGTTTTACTGATGAACGCCAAAGTCAGTAGGGCAGCGAGGGCGAAAACGATGCGCCGGAACCGATATATTTTGGCATTCGGATGCTTACCGAGTTTCTGCGGTGGCATTGAATGCTCTCGAGTATATTGTCCATGCTTCTTACGCAAAAATGAACCCTCTTTTCCACGTTCTCATAAGCACCGATTTTCGTTCTGATCGTTTAGGAGATCGTTTTGCTTAGTTCGATGCCTGAAGCCTTTTTAGGAATGCACGTCCGATCTTACTAATATCGCCCGCGCCTAACGTTATCACGATGTCCTCAGGTTGCGTTATATCCATGAGGACATCGGTAATTTCATTGGCATCGGGGACATAAAGTACTTGTCGGTGTCCGTGTGCTTGTATTGATTCTGCCAGTTTCTCGGCGGTAACGTTTTCGATAGGTGCCTCACCTGCTCCGTAAATGGATGTAACAATAAGTACATCCGCCTGATAAAAGGATCGGGCAAATTCGTCTGCTAAATCTCTGACGCGTTGGTATCGATGTGGCTGGAAAACTGCGACGATACGACGCTTGTAGCCGTCCCTTGCCCCGCTGAGTGCTGCTTTCAATTTCGCTGGATTATGGGCATAATCGTCAACGACGATGATATTATTTGCTTCACCGAGTACTTCAAAACGTCGATGCACACCTTGGAACGACTCGAGGCTCTCCCGAATACACTCAAATGGCACCTCAAGTTCGAGACCGACAGCGATCGCTGCCAAGGAGTTAGAGATGTTATGCCGTCCTGGCATTTTAAGATGGATTTCACCGTATAGATGTCCGTTTCTTCGGACACGGTAGCGCGATGTTGGACCTTCGACGGTAATCGCTTCGGCGATTAAGTCTGCCCGTGTATCGAGACCGTAAGTGATATAGCGTTTCTTAATCCGTGGGATGAATTTTTGGATATTCTCTGCGTCGAGGCAGAGTACCGCTGTGCCATAGAACGGTACCTTATTAATAAATTTGAGAAAGGTTTCCGCGATTTCATCAACGCTGCTGTAATAATCGAGGTGATCCGCGTCGACAGACGTAACGACAGCGACCGTCGGATAGAACATCTCAATGGAACCATAAGCCTCGTCTGCTTCAATGACCATAACATCGCCTTCACCGGTTCTGGCGTGGCTGCCATCCACGAGTTTCCCACCAACGACGACCGTCGGGTCAAGGCTGCTAAGGACTGTCGCTGTCATGGCGGTCGTCGTTGTTTTCCCGTGTGTTCCGCTGACGGCTATACTATAGCGCATCCGTGTAATCTCGTTGAGCATTTCCGCGCCTCTAACGATCGGAATATTCGCAGCCTTTGCGGCAACGAGTTCTCGGTTATCGACAGGGATCGCTGGCGAGGTAACGACAACGTCAGCCCCCTGGACGTGCGTTGCGGCGTGTTTGTAGTGGATCGTCGCCCCGCGTTTACGCAAATGCTCTGTTGTGTATGACTCGCGAATATCTGATCCTGTTACATGAAATCCAAGGTCCAGCAGAATTTCAGTGATTCCACTTAAACCTGCGCCGCCAATACCGATGATATGTATGTGTCGTGTTTTTCCAAACATTTTTTCCCTTTGGCGAAAGTTAGTTAAGCGTGCGAAAGAATAGATTTAGCAATATCATCGCTGGCGTGAGGCTTACCGAGTGCGCGACTCGCGGTAACCATCCGTTCGTGCGTATCTCTATCGAGTAAGGTGCTGGTCAGCTTTTCAACAAGCGTGTTTACCGTAAATTTTCCTTGTTCTAACACGACAGCGGCACCTTCTTTAGCGACACTGTGTGCATTTAAGACTTGGTCATTTCCGGTTTGTGAAGGTAAAGGTATAAAGATTGCTGGGATACCACATGCGGTGACTTCAGCGACAGTCATCCCACCTGCCCTGCAGATCATGATGTCGGCAATGCTGTATATCTGTTCAACAGTATCAAAGAAAGGACGCACGCAGTGTAGAAATTTAGTGTCTAATTTCGTGTGTCTTTCATATTCGCTTTGAACTGTCGCTGCCTCAGCTGCGCCGGTTTGGTGAACGATTTGTATCTGTCCGGCAAATTTGCGTAGGTGTGGCAGTGCGGTAACAACAGCCTCATTAATCGCCCGCGCGCCTTGACTTCCGCCCATCACAAAAACAGTTTTTAGGTCTGGCGATAACCCGAATTTCTGATATGTTTCGTTACATCTCGGAAATTCAGTGATGGCTGGACGGATCGGGTTTCCGGTGACCTCAATATGTCTTGTGTGTCGGAATGCGTTGTTCTCGCGTGCAGATGCCATAGCGAGATAGACTGCCTTCGCCCAGCGTGCTAAAACGCCATTCGTTAAACCGACAGAAGCGTTCTGTTCTTGGATCACTATCGGAATCCTACGAAGAAGCGCAGCGAAAAGCACTGGCCCGGAAACATATCCACCGGTTCCGATAACGATGTCGGGTTTCAGCTGCGTCATATACTGCAGAGATTGGGTGAGTCCACGAAACGCTTTCCAGATGACAGGAAACCATTCCAGCGTTATGCGTCTCGGGAAACCGGCGACTGAAATAGGGAGGAAATGGAAACCGTGTTTCGGGACGAGCGTCGATTCCAATTTACCGGCACCACCGACGAATACAATGTCCACCGTGTCATCCAAGCGTTGAAGTGCTTGGGCAATGCCAATCGCCGGATAGATGTGGCCCCCTGTGCCGCCCCCGGCAATAACGACGCTCTTGGACGTTTCTATGTGCTGGAGTGCCGCTGTATCATGACGACTTGTCTCTGATATATTTGTATCGTAATGTTTAGAAGTAACCATAGTTGAACCTATCGAAACGCCATCTGACCTAAACGGTTAATTGGGTTTTATTCAGTCTCCCGATTCATACCCCTTGAAATATTGAGAAGGATGCCGACACTCAATAAGCTGAGAACGATTGACGAACCGCCATAACTGATAAAAGGTAGCGTAATCCCTTTCGTCGGTAGTAGGCCTGTCACAACCCCGATGTTGATAAAGGCTTGCAAACCGATCAAAGTCGTGATACCGATAGCGAGCAGGGACCCGAAATGGTCACTTGTATATCGTGCGATGTGCAGTCCGCGCCAGATAAATAACATAAAAATGATTGTTACAGCTGCGGTACCGATAAACCCGAATTCTTCACCCAACACGGCAAAGATAAAATCGGTGTGTGGGTAGGGTAGCCGTGAGATTTTTTGTAGGCTGCTATCGAGTCCCAATCCGAGGAGACCGCCGCCTTCAAGCGCATCGAGTGAGCGTGTGAGTTGGTAATTGGTCGCATCCGGCGATTTCAACATTGCGAAATAGTCCATGAGTCGTTTCAGTTTATATGAATCTCGGGCGATGAGTAAACTGAGACCCGCGATGCTGATGCCAGAAAGTGTTAACATGTGCCAGATACGCATTCCGCCGACGAAGAGCACGATGCCGACGGTTACTGCTAACAAGAACGCCGACCCGAAATCTGGTTGGCTGACGACAAGTCCGAAAGCGGCAGTAATAATCAGGATATTCGGAAGTACACCGTTAAAGAAGCTCTTAAGGCGTTCCGGGTTACGACTGATGAAATTCGCGACATGTATAACCAACGCTATTTTGGCAAGTTCTACGGGTTGGAAGTTGATCGGTAAATTTCCGATCCGGATCCAGCGTCTAAATCTCCCACCCTCGGCACCTTGTACACTTGATCCTAAACTCGGCACGAAAACCAATAACAACATGACGAAAGAGAGTATCAAAAAGAGGTTCGCATATCTTGCATAAAACTTATAGGGTAGATAAGAAGCCATGTACATACCGACTAAACCGAGTCCACATGCGATGATATGTATTTGCAGGTATCGGAAACTGTATCCGCCATAGTGTCTTGAAGAGAGCAGATGGCTTGAACTGTATACCATCAAAACGCCGATTGCTATGAGGCAGAGGGTCACTGCTAATAGCACTTTATCCATTCTTCCCTGTTTGCCCTGAGATAGCGACGCAAATATCGGTTCCCGCTCTTCTTGAGAATCAAAGTAGTCGCGTGTGTTTGTCCACCAGGGTCCAGGTTTTCGTTTTGTCTTGAAGTTCTTCCGACTACGGGAAGAGTTCTGATAACTGCGAAACATTTTGGCGTTTTTCCTTCCGTGTATGACTTAGATCCACAGCGCCGGTTTATTGCGTCTATTTTATTTTTTTGGTTGAAGGGCATTAACGGCTGCGTTAAAATCAGCACCGCGTGCCTTATAATCCGTGTACATATCAAAACTTGCATTCGCCGGTGACAATAGGACGATGTCTCCGGGTCCCGCATTTTTGTAAGCGAGTCGCACCGCTTCTGCCATTGTTTTCGCCTTCACTATGTCTGTCGTATCGACGAGAGTCTTTTCAATCTGCTGGGTGTATTCACCGAGCATCACAGCGGTCTTGACCCGATCCTTCACAAGTTGACGTAGCGGCGTATAGTCATTCCCTTTATCGTAGCCGCCCATTATCAGAATAATTTTTGAGTCCTCTATCGATTCGAGGGCTGCCTTAACTGCTGCGACGTTTGTCGCCTTTGAGTCGTCTATGAATTCGACACCTGTCAACGTTCTCACAGGTTCAAAAGCGTGAGAGAGTGCAGGATGCGATCGGTCGAACGTCTGTAGGGCTTGCTGAATTTCGGGTGCCGTCGCGCCGAAAATCAGTCCAACAGCAATCGCAGCGAGGACGTTCTGTACGTTGTGTGCCCCGCGAAGTGGGATATCAGCGACATGACCCACTTTCTTACGGATCCCGCCCGAGCGTGCGAACAGTCCTGTTCCCTCCCGAAACACGCTCGAAAATGTCGCATCCTCAGGTGCACCAGTGTCGGTAAAATAGACGATTTTCGCCGCCGTTGATCCAGCGAATTCCTTGAGCGTCGGATCCGAACCGTTAAGTATCATCCAGTCGGCAGGGGTCTGATTATCCGTAATTTTCTGTTTCGCTGCGCGATAGGCAGCCATCGTTTTGTGGCGGTCTAAGTGATCGCGCGATAGGTTCAGCATGACACTGACCTTCGGATGAAAAGTGACGGTGCTTTCTAACTGAAAGCTGCTCGCCTCAACCACAACGATGTCTCTATCTGTAAGGTTTTGTACCTCCGCTGCCAGTGGGACACCGATGTTGCCTGCGACACAGACGTTCTGGAACCGGTCGGTAGCTTTCAGGATCGCTGCCGTAAGGAGTGTCGTTGTTGATTTTCCTTTTGTGCCAGTGATTGCGACAATCGGCGCTGCACATGCCCGTGCAGCGACTTCCAATTCTGCGAGGATCGGGAGGTTCCGTGCCCGCGCGTCACAAAGAATCGGAATCTCAAGTGGTACCCCCGGTGAAACGACTACAAAATCCGCGTCAGCGAGGCATTCTGGTGGATGTCCCCCTAAAAATTTTCGATACGGACTGCCGGTTTGATCCGAATTGTGTGAGTGGTCTAACGCAGCGATTTCTGTTGACAGTGTATCAGCGGTGCGTGTATCCGTAACCGTGACCGTAGCACCGGATGTCTGTAGTAATTTTGCAGCGGCGATGCCACTTCGATTTATCCCAAAAACTGTGACCTGTTTTCCTTGTAATTGCACACAAAATCCCTCAATGCGTAGTGCAAAACGACACCTACCGGAGTTTCAACGTACTCAAAGCGATTAAAACTAAGATGAGTCCGATAATCCAAAACCTGATAACGACTTTAGATTCCTTCCAACCAGAGAGCAAGAAATGATAGTGAATCGGTGACATCTTGAACACGCGTTTACCAAATGTGCGGTAGGACCAGACCTGAATGATAACCGAGAGTGTCTCGGCAACGAAGATAGCACCGACAATCAGAAGTAGAAACTCCTGTTTTATAAGGACAGCCACGGTTCCGAGCGTTGCGCCGAGTGCTAAAGAGCCGGTATCTCCCATAAAGACCTGCGCCGGATGACCATTGTACCATAAGAACCCTAAGCCTGCCCCGACCAATGAAGCACAGAAAATCGTCGCGACTTCACCGCTCATCGGTAGGTGGAAGATATTCAGGTAGGCTGCGATCTCGTTGTGACTCGTCATATAGCCGACGATTCCCAAAGTCCCTGCGACGAACAACGTACAACCGATCGCCAATCCATCCATTCCGTCCGTAAGATTAACGGCGTTAGAGGCACCGACAATGACCAAGGTTGCGAACGGAATAAATAGGATACCTAAGTTTGGTTGCACATCTTTGAAAAAAGGGAGGATCAGTGATGTTCGTGTTGTTAGATCGCCAACTTGTGCGGGTCCCCATTTGTAAAGATAGCTTGCAATTGCCAAGGCACCGACGGTTTGAAGGATGATCTTATGCCATCCGCGCAGCCCTAAGGATTGCTGTTTAACCAGTTTGCTGTAATCATCGAGAAACCCGAGTCCACCGAACCAGAGGGTCGCCAAAATCATCAGGTAGATATAGTGCTGATCCAGTCGTGACCAAAATATCACCGATATCAGCACGGAGGCGATGATGAGGACACCGCCCATCGTTGGGGTTCCGGCTTTACTTTGGTAGTCTTTGGGTCCCTCTTCGCGTATATGTTCGCCGATCCGGAGCTGCTTGAGCCGTCTTATCATAAATGGACCCAAGACGAGTGCAATGATAAGCGATGTTGCCGTTGCATAAATAGCACGGAAACTGATGTAGCGAAAGACGTTGAATGGCGAAAAGATATCGACGAGATTCTCGTACAGGAACTGGTAAAACATTTTAGCCTACAAGAAAAGCATCAGCGATTTTTTAATTTCATTTACGCCCTATCTCCGAGTTTGTTCCCCCTTTTCAATTTTGAAAGGCTCGCATCTGCTTGGCTTAGGAGATTGGTCGTATAAGTATAGGTTAATGTATTTTTCTCTGCGTGCGCTGCAAACGCTAAGCCGATCAGTTCAGATACAAGTTGCGGGAATTCAATGCCTTGATGTTCCCACAAATAATAGCTATACGAACCGGGGATCGTATTAATTTCATTGACGTAAACATTTTCATCGGCATCTACGAAAAAGTCAATACGTGCGACACCGGCAGAATCTAAAACTTGAAAGGTGCGTTTCGCGAGCTGTTGTATATGTAACGTCAGTTCTTCTGAAATGGGTGCAGGAATTTTCCGATCTGCACCTGCCATTCCTGAAGATTCCTCTTCTTGATGGATATATTTATCGTCAAAGCTGAGGAAGTTCGCCTCTGTTATGGGTTGTTCACAGACAGAAACTGTCGGTTCATCTGTTCCTATGACGGCACAATTGATTTCAATGGGGTCTTCAACGGCTTGCTCAGCGAGCATTCTACGCGAGTAGTGTCCGGCGACCTCAATAGCACTGAGGAGTTCATCCTGATTTTTGACATGGGCGACCCCGATACTGGAGCCTCCCATCGCAGGTTTGACAAAGAGCGGATAGGGGAGCGTTGTCTCGACATCTTCAATAATCGCGTCGGCTCCGATTTCCCACTCTTGCTGATCCCACCATACATAAGGAAGCACGGGGAGTCGGTTTTCGTTGAAAATCGCTTTCATCACGATTTTGTCCATACCGACAACTGAACCGACCACACCAGCCCCAACATAAGGTAGATTCATGAGTTCTAACAGACCTTGGAGGGTGCCGTCTTCGCCATGCATCCCGTGTATCGCCGGAAAAACAACATCTACTGGAAGAACTGTCCGCTTGCGGAGGTTCTGACCGAGCCAATGTTTGGAATTGACAACAAATTTCGGTTCCGGATGGAATTCGACGGTAACTTTGTCGAAATCAGACGGATGTGGTAAAGACCCTTCAGTGAAAGCGGATAAATCGTGAAGCGCGTCGCCTGTCAGCCATTCACCGTTCTTCGTGACGTAAATTGGGATGACGTTATGGTTCTCTTGCAAAGCGAGACAGACCTGGTGTGCGGTTACGATTGAGACTTCGTGTTCAGGTGTGCGTCCGCCGAATATAAGGACTACATTGTGTTTTGACATATTTTTTAGTAGTTGTCAGTTATCAGTACGGTTTTTCTGCGAAAAACCTTTCAGTTATCAGTTAAAGAGGGTTGCTGTGGCAGGAGCATCATCTATAACTGCCACAGGTTGTCTCTTAACTGGTAACCGATACCTAAAAACTGATAGCCGACTCCTGTTCCTCGTTATAATTGTCCGGGAGGTCGTTCTCGAAGAGGACAACATCACCGGCTTGGACGTGTGTTGCTAAATGTTGTTTTACCTCTTCCAAGTTAAGAGCGACAATAATCTGTTGGCTCGGGTATTCAGCGGCTTTCAAACCGTCACGGATCGGTTTGGTTTGTATCGGACCCACTAAGATAACCAGATCGCAGACATCGGCAGCTGCTTCACCGAGCCGCCTGTTTTCTTCGTATTCTTTTTCACCGAGTTCTATCATGCCGGGTGTTACGAGTACCTTTTTCCCGTCCCCGATCTCACTAAGTGCTTCAAGTGCCGCCTTCGCGCCGACAGGATTCGAGTTGAAACTGTCATCAATAATGGTCACACCACCGGCACCGGTTGTCAATTGTAATCGATGCGGTACAGGTTCGACCTTAGCGACGGTTTCCCGAATCTCTTCAAGTTCCATTCCACATTCCATAGCGACTGTCATAGCAGCGAGAATGTTGGACACATTGTGTTTACCTAAAAGTCGCGTCTGAATTTCGGTGTCCGTCATATCGAATTTCTCAGTATTCGCATGTACGGTGAAGGCGAGTCCGTTATCCGTGTATCGAACGTTCGTAGCGATCAGATCGGCAGTGTCGGCGACTGAAGCCACAGGAGACGCTTCCGTCGCGTAGCGTCGGACGGGACTTCCAGTCTGTGCCCGTTTATCGGCAAGTCCGGCACAAATTTCGTTGTCGCAATTGAAGACAGCAAGTCCATCCGCCGGTAAAGACTCAATGAGTTCATATTTTCCTTTTGCGATGTTTTCTATGCTTTTAAACCGTTCCAAATGTTGCGGACCGACAGCCGTGAGAATACCGATTTGGGGGAACGCTAAATTGCACAATTCTCGGATGTCGCCGCGTTTATAGGCACCCATTTCAACAATAAAGACCTCGTGTTCTGCAGTTAGATCACCACGGATAACCTTACAAATTCCCATCGGTGTATTGTAACTGTTCGGTGTCATTAAAGTGTTGAATTTCTGTGATAGGATTTGATGCAAAATATACTTCGTACTCGTTTTGCCGTAACTTCCGGTAATACCGATGACTCTGGGTTGAAGTGTCTTGATGCGTCTCCTTGCAGAGAGGAGGTATGCCTCATTTATCGTCCGCTCCAAAGGATAAATGAGCAGGTTCGCAACGGTTAGGTTAATGACGGCTATCTCACTGAAAAGGAGGATAGCGACTCGCCACGGGTCTGCTTTCGCGCCTAAGACGAGTGCGGTTGTGGTGGCAGCGAGTAAGCAGATCGAAAGTCCAAATACGCGTTTCGCACGTGCTGTGTAGACGAGCGGCTTTTTCGCTTTAGTCTTTTTTCGTCGCGTGCTGAGATAGATTTGGAACGCCCCCCATCCTAGGCACAGGCCAGGGAAAATCCACGTGTCGTGATACTGTGGATAGAACGCTGTGAGAATCAACAAGGCTCCAATCATAAGGATCTCTTTGACTTCAAAACAGCTCGTCGGGTGTTGGCGTATCCACTTCAGGTATCTGCCGGTTTTGTAACCGTCAAGTTGAAGTATGTGGAGTCCACTTGCGGTTCTGACGATTGCCCGTGCCAAACAGGTTAAGGTGGCGAAGTAGAAAAGTATTGTACTGATGTTCTCCAAAGTCATTGTTTTTTCCTTGTCTTGAGCCTGTGTCTGTAATACTTCCTACGCGTTTGCGATCTTTAAAAAACTGGCGACGATTCGGCAAAATTGCGGAAACTGGTCAAGGTATGAGAAGTGTCCTGCCTCTTTTAGTACGACTAATCCTGCATCAGGTATCTCGCGTTCCATAACTTTTCCGAACCATAGGGGTGTATCCTTATCGTGTTCCCCCCAGATAAGGAGTGTTGATGCGGAGATCCGAGGTAGCAGAGAACGTAGGTCTTGATTCACGACTTTAACAAGCGTTTCACGCATTTCGCCGGCATCTTGATAGTCTTTAGAGCCGAGACGTGCGGAGAGTGCGTTCGCGAGTCGTTCGCCGGGTGTTCCACACCGTCGGATCCATTTACCTGCTTTCGCGAGTCCTACGCGCAGATAATATTTGGCAGGCCGTTTCGGTTTAAGTCCAGCACTATCCACAAGGATGAGTTTGTCCACTTTCTCAGGGTGTTCCGCTGAAAGGATAATCGAGATTCTTCCACCAAAGGAATGACCGATGAGATGTGCCTTGGAAATGTCAAACTTCTTCAGGAACGCGGTAACGAACTGTGCGTAGTCGGACGAGTCCCAGGGTGTAGGTGGTATTTGACTGTTCCCGAAGCCGGGCAGGTCGAGTGCGTAAACTTTGTGGGATTGTGAAAGCCATTTAAAGACCGGTTGAAAACTTGCGGCTTCACCGCCCCAACCGTGTAGTAAGATGATTGCATCGCCTTCTCCGGAGACCTGATATGATATATTGAGGTTGTTAATTTCTGTGGTTGGCATCGGTAACTCTTTCACGTTTTTTGAACCGTTAAATCGATTCCAACAAATCCGCAGCGACACGCCTATCGTCAAAAGGAAATCTTTTGCCGTGGATTTCTTGATAATCCTCATGTCCCTTACCGGCAATTACGACGACATCCCCGGATTTTGCTGTTTCGATTGCGTGGTGGATAGCGTCCCGTCTCCCTGAAATACACACATATTTTGCGTCATGTGGTAAATTTGCTACAATCTGTGTAATAATTTCATCAGGATCTTCAGTTCTCGGATTGTCTGAGGTAATTACGGAATAATCGGCGATCTGTGCGGAAATATTTCCCATTTTGGGACGTTTTCCGTTATCTCGGTCTCCACCACATCCGAAAACGCAAATGAGTTCCCGTTTCGTGATACGTCTCGCTGCAGTCAATATATTTTCCAATCCATCGGGTGTATGTGCATAATCAACAATAACGGCGAAGTCTTGTCCACGATCAACGAGTTCAAATCTGCCGGGGACGACCGTATTTGCGAGTCCATCCTGAATAGCGGACACGGGGCAATCGTAACGAAGTCCGACAGCAATAGCGGCAAGTGCATTATAGATGTTATACTCGCCGAGCAATCGTAGTTTAACTGGGAAATGTCCTGCGGGTGTAATTGCGGTGAATGCTGATCGGTTCTGTGAGAACGCTATATTTTCGCCATACAAATCCGCGCGATCGTCAGCACCATACATCAAGACCTGTTTACTTGTACAAACGTCCGCGATACGTTTTGTTACAGGCGTGTCGCTATTCAAGATTGCAAACCCGTTATCGTTGAGTTGCTCAAATAGCATCAGTTTCGCCTTCAGGTATGCTTCCATTGTCTGATGGTAATCGAGATGGTCTTGCGTGAAATTTGTAAAGACAGCGGTGTCAAAGGCGAGTCCTGCCAAGCGTTGTAGTGCTAATCCCTGGGAAGAGGTTTCCATGGTAACGTATTCTACCCCTTCTGCAACGAATTGTTTAAAAAGTGCGTGGAGTGCGAATGCGTCGGGGGTTGTGAGGGTGGTCGGGAGTATTTTTTCTTGACGGTGCGGGTCTGTGTATCGGTGTCCGACTGTCCCGATGAGTGCGGTTCTTTGTCCGTATGCTTTGAGTATTGCATAGACGAGATGTGCCGTTGACGTTTTTCCGTTTGTGCCTGTAATGCCGATGAGTTTGAGGCATTTTGCAGGGTTTCCGTGCCAATTAGCCGCGATCAGGGAGAGGGCGCGCCGTCCATCCGGGACTTGTAAGTAGGTTGTAGATGCCGCGGGTATCTCCAACGCCGTTGCAGGTTTTTCGCCTATGATACCGACCGCGCCCCTCTGAAGCGCATCCGCAATGAAAGTGTGACTGTCCACATGGATACCTTGATAGCAGACAAAAACGTTACCGGGTTTGACTTCCCGGTTGTCACTGACAATACCGGTAATATCAATATCAAGCGTTCCGGTATTGGCAATAGGGTTTAATCCATGGAGTAGGTCAGAAAATTTCACAGTCCCTCTCCCTTCACGGCGAGGTTTCGTGCCGGTGCCTTCTCTTTTACAACCGGCATGGATTGCGGGGGTTGAGGTTGTGTGGGTCCGAAGAATTCCGTCTGTTTTAAGTATTGAATTGTTTGGGTGGCGATCTTCTGAAAAGTCGGTCCTACGATGCGTCCGCTGAATCGGGCACCTGTTGGTTCATCAAGCATAACGATGATCGATACCATAGGATTATCGGCGGGTAGGAATCCCATGAAAGACATAATTTCTTTTCCGAGGTATCCTTTGCCGCCTTTTTCAGCTTTTTGTGCGGTTCCTGTTTTGCCAGCGACGCGGTAGCCTTCAACGCGTGCGCGGCGTCCGCTTCCTTCCTCAACGACACCGACAAGGATCTCTGTCATCTGTTTGGCGACGCGCGGTTTTAGGACTTGCCGGACTTCGATCGGATATGTTTTTTTAATCACCTGTCCGCGACTGTCTCGAATTTCTGACACAATATGCGGATGCAGAAGTTTTCCACCGTTGGCGATAGTGTTTAGGGCATTCACCATCTGTAGAGGCGTTACCATAATGCCTTGACCAAAAGGCACAGAGCCGAGAGAGTGGGTATCCCAGCGTTTGACAGCATATAGGCTGCCACTGTGTTCGTAGGGCAAATCTACACCGGTTGGCTTACCAAATCCGTATTGTTCAATATAATTACTGAACCTCTGATGCTTCAGTTCGCTCACAACTTTAATCATACCGATATTGCTCGATTTTTGGATGACTTCACTAAGCGTCAACCATCCTTTCGGTGAAACATCGCTGATAATCCTACCGTTGGAGAGCCGATAGCGTCCATTCTCACAGAAGACCATTGACTCAGGGGTCATAATCCCTTCGTTTAAGATGGCAGAAGAGGGGACGATTTTAAAGATGGATCCGGGTTCATAAGCGAACCAGACCCCGATGTTCCGTTTTGCGTCTTCACTGCTGTCGGTATATGCGTTCAGATCATAGGTTGGGTAACTCGCGAGCGCGAGTATCTCAGCGGTTCGTGATGCCATGACGATCACAGTCCCGCGCGGTGCGTTCCACTCTTTACAAGCGGCTGCTAATTCCTTTTCAGCGACATCTTGGATGTATTCGTCAAGTGTTAGAACAACACTGTATCCGTAATCGTGAGTGAAGTCTCCATCGGTGAGTAGGTTTATCGGTTCGTTTCGTGCTGCAGCTGCACGCTGCGCTGCGAGACGTTCCTTCGCACTCAAAAGGTAATTATTGTACTGAAATTCAATTCCTTCCCCCATATCTTGGTCATTTATGTGTCCGATAACTTGTGACGCGAGTGCGCCTTTCGGGTAAATGCGTTTCTGTTCAACCTTGTGTCTTATACCGCGGATGTCTTTCTGGATTGAACGAATTTCGTCAAGCCGTTCATAATCCATATCTCTCTTGAGCCAGACGAACTGTTTATCCTTACGGTCAAGTTGCTTCAGCAATTCGGACTCCGGAACATCTAAAACGGGGGCAAGCCTTCGCGCGACATCTGCAGGAGGGTCGCGCATATACTGCGGATCGGCATAGACAGAGAGGCTGTGGCGACTCAATGCCAAAATGTTTCCGTCTCGGTCTAAAATTTTGCCCCGTTTTATGGTGGCTGTCTTTGGAGAAAGCCATGTACGTTCTGCTGTCTCCTCGGGTGTTGCATCGTTAGAAACCTGTAGTTTGAACAACTTACCAACCAGCAGTAAGAACCCGACCTGCATCACAACAAGCACAAAAACGAGGCGGCGAATGGATAAATGCTGTTTGTCTTTCATATTTTTCCTATGAATATTATGATGATTCCAAATACCTTCCAAATGAAGCGGAAGGCATACTCTAAAAAAACAAAACTATTTGTCCCATATTACCTGCGAGGTTTCCGTTGGTTCAACCATCTTCAGTTCAATGACGATTTTCCGAACGCTCTGCACACTCGTTAGCGTCGATTCTTCTAACTCAAGTTGGTGAATCTCATCCTGAAGATAACTTTTCTGTCTTTCATAGACAGGTTGGCGTAGTAAAGCGACATTTTTAGCGTAAGACGAAAACCAGATACTACCGGCAAAAACACAAAAAGACAGTCCGAAAACGACGTAGACGAACGGAAACCTCTTTTTCGGCTTAACTTCCTCTGTTTTTGTGATACGTGCAGAATGGAAATCTGATGTTTGCATGTTTTCGTTTCCTGACCGGTTTTCGGGAACTGCGTTACGCGATATCACTTTACGACCGTTTTCTGAAGAGAAGATTTTAGGGGCGTTTGATGGAAAACCCTTATGGTTTCTAAACGTTGAAGATTATGTTTAAGATACACTTTTTTGATAGCACTGTGGGCTACAATTTGTGAGCGACACGGAGTTTAGCACTGCGTGCTCTCGGGTTGTGTTGAACCTCAGTCGCATCGGGTAACACTGGACGTTTTGTGAGAATTTCTACCGATGGCCTGTGTTCGCAAATACAGATAGGCGTTTTAGGTGGACAAATACACGTTCGCGCCCATGTCTGAAAGCGACGTTTGACGATCCTATCCTCAAGTGAATGAAAACTGATAACACACAAACAGCCGTTGGGTTTCAACAGTGTGACTGCGACATCCAAGCCTGCCATAAGGTTTTCGAGTTCGGCGTTGACATAAATCCGCAGTGCCTGAAACACACGAGTGGCTGGATGGATTTTGGATCTACCTTTCGGGACAGATTGCTTAACAATTTCTGCCAACTGTGTCGTTGTGGTTATCGGTTCGTGTCGCCTCGCTGTAACAATCCGATGTGCGATCCGTTTAGCGAAGCGTTCTTCACCGTACCGTCTGAAAATATCGACAAGAACATCCGCCGTGCTGTTGTTGACCACTTGCATAGCCGTCGGCATCGTCTCTGGCGCTGCATCGTTCTTGTGTCCCGAATTCATACGCATATCCAAGGGAGCGGTGTGGTTAAAACTAAACCCTCGGTGGGGTGCGTCTAACTGCAGAGACGATACGCCCAAGTCGAGTAGGATACCGTCTACAGCGTGGACCGCATGGCTTTCGAGCAGGACGTTCATCTCAGCAAAATTGCCGTTGATTAGAGAGCACCGCTCCCCGAAAATCTGTAGTCTATCCTTCGCAACGGTAAGGGCATCGGCATCAAGATCAATCCCGAAGATATGTCCATTCGGTGCGGCGGCTTTTAGGATGGCGGTGCTATGTCCACCTAATCCGACAGTTCCGTCTATATAAACACCATCCGATTTCGGTTTAAGAAATTCAACGATTTTATTACATAAGACAGGGATATGGCTGATATCCATAACTTTTGAGTGTGCGTCCTGATACTTTTAATAATATTGTGTAGCAAGAATCATGCCAATCTGTTTTCTCTGTTGAGGGTTCACATCACGGGTCTATCCTGTTTCGATAGATAGTCGTTACGAGTTCCATTGTTTTGACTGCATCTTCAAAACAGGTTAAAGGCTGCTGATCCTGTTGGATACAATCGACAAAATGCCGACTCTCTGCATAAAACCCGTAAGTTTTGTAAGTTTCGTTGGCACCGGCGGCTTCCTCAGTCGTGATTTCAGTTGTACCTTCAGGGGTATGAATCACGGCGCGCCCGCCGGCATCAGGATTGATATAGGCGGAAATCGCGCGTGCGTGCATTTCAAAGATATGGATACGTCCGCCGACTGCCCAATTCGTGCAAAGATACCCCGAAGCGCCGCTCGTAAATTTGACGAGTGCGTTGAAACTGTTCTCTCGTTCGGAATAGAAACTATTGATGTCGCTTGCGACGGCTTTCACTTCGCCGCCACCGAGCCACCGGAGCGCGTCTACTGCGTGAACCGCATCGCAGGTTAAAACATCTATCACACCGTCGTAGTAGAGCGCGTTCGGTGTGTTCTTATGGAAGGTTGACATGCACTGGATAACCGGGCCGCGTGCCTCGACCATCGTTTTAACCTGCTGTAAGAGCGGGATAAAACGGCGATTAAAGCCGACCATCGTTTTACAGCCGTTCTTTTCCGCAGCGAGTGCCATCTCCTTCGTCTGATGGAGCGTGACACCCGGTGGTTTCTGGGTGTGTAAAGTTTTTGGCAGCGTTTTTTTGCAAGTATGAGTTGAAGTTTAAAAAGAAAAATGGTATCCTCTCGAAAAGTTTGTAAGGTTGAATATGCTAAGGAGAAGATACCATGTCTAACATTGTAGCAGAAATTCA
>JAJDXV010000161.1 GCA_022823085.1 Candidatus Poribacteria bacterium | reverse complement strand
TGAATTTCTGCTACAATGTTAGACATGGTATCTTCTCCTTAGCATATTCAACCTTACAAACTTTTCGAGAGGATACCATTTTTCTTTTTAAACTTCAACTCATACTTGCAAAAAAACGCTGCCAAAAACTTTACACACCCTTCTCCGACAATTGCCTTGCAATTTCTATACATCTTTGGTATGTTATAAATCCTAAGTTGTATTGCCACGTTACAAATCTATAGTTGTTGAATGGAGACTCGAAAAAACGACCAAACCTCCACTAAAAGGATACTGAATGAACCAAGACAAACGCCTCATTGAAGAAACCTTCCCTGTCAGAGAAGTCTCCGCCGAGTCTACTCATGAAAAAAACATACGGCGTGGACATATCTCTACGCTCCATATCTGGTGGGCGCGACGTCCGCTTGCTGCATCACGCGCAACCGCCTATGCTGCCCTTGTTCCACCTTCACAAGATACTGATGAATGGAGCCGGAAACGAGAGTTTATCATAAACCTTTCAAAATGGGAAAATTCCCTAAATCCCCATCTAATTAAAAAAGCACAGAAGGAAATCCTTGAAGCTAACGACGGTATCCCACCGAAGGTTCTGGATCCTTTTGGTGGAGGCGGTGCAATTCCTCTGGAGACACTTCGACTTGGGTGCGAAACTTATTCCAACGATCTCAATCCCGTAGCTGTTCTAATCCAGAAATGTACATTGGAATACCCGCAAAAGTACGGTAGTTCACTTAGCGGAACAACGGAAACAACTTTATCGGAAGATGTTAAAAAATGGGGAAACTGGGTACTTATAGAAGCGAAGAAAGAATTAGGCAAATTTTATCGTGAGGAGAAAGACGGTTCAATCCCAGCCGGTTATATTTGGGCAAGGACAATTCCGTGCCAAAACCCTTCATGTGGGGCGGAAATTCCGCTGATGAAACAATTCTGGCTGGCAAACAAAGCAAGAAAGAAGGTTGCACTTTACCCTTACCCTCAAAACAAGAATATCAAGTTCAAGGTTGTTGGCGATGGGAACGAACGTATACCTAATGATTTTGACCCGAAGACAGGCAGTATATCACGCGCTGTGGCGATTTGTCCTGTCTGTGGTAGGACGGTAGAGGCGAAAACAACACGAAAACTATTTCAACAAGGGAAAGCAAGACAGCGGATGGTTGCTGTTGTCATGAACAAGCCGGGAACGAGGGATAAGCGTTATCGCCTAGCAACGGAGACTGATTTTGTTGTTTTTGAGTCTGCAGAAGCGTGCCTTGCAGAAAAACAGGAACGGTTGACCTTAGAGTGGGGTATGAATCCGGTACCTGATGAAGAGCTCCCTTTAATGAGCGGAGTATTTAATGTTGCTATCTACGGAATAAATACCTGGGGAGATCTTTTTAATACAAGACAAAAGTTAGCCTTGATTACGTTCGTAGAGAAAGTGAGAGCAGCGTATGAAAAGATGTTGGATGAGGGACATGAGCTTGAGTACGCTAAAGCAGTAACCAGTTACTTGGCTTTAGTCTTAAGCCGGCATTCAAGTTATAATTCAACTTCCTGTTGGTGGGAGCCTTTAGGAGAAAGAAGTTTCAATGTTTTTGGCAGGCAAGCACTTCCTATGGTTTTTGATTATTCAGAGCAAAATCCCTATGGCACTTTGACAGGAAATTGGTTAAGTCAAGTTGAAATTGCTGCCGAAATTATTTCACATTTAAGTTCAACGCTTTTCCCACAAAATGCCGTGATTTCTCACTTTTCTGCTACTGATATTCCTTATCCTGATGACTTCTTCGATGCCGTTTTTACCGATCCTCCATATTACAATAGCGTTCCGTATGCAGATTTATCCGATTTTTTCTATGTTTGGCTTAAAAGAACAGTTGGTGATTTGTACCCAGAACTTTTTTCGACACCTCTTGCTCCGAAGAATCAGGAAATTACAGAAATGGCGGGGTGGGATTCGAGAAGATATGCGCACAAAGACAAGGGCTTCTTTGAGGAAAATCTCAAGCAATCCTTTCAGGAAATCTATCGAGTATTAAGCCTTAATGGCGTAACTATTATTGTCTATGCACACAAGTCCACAGAAGGATGGGAAACTCTGATTAACTCTTTGTTGGATTCAGGGCTCATTATGACTGGTGCATGGCCTCTACGTACCGAAATGGTTACGCGACTTACGGCTAATGAATCTGCAGCTCTTGCTTCCTCCATCTATATTGTTGCCCGCAAAATGGAACGTTTACCGACAGGTTTCTACAATGAAGTCAAAGAAGAAATAACAAAGCACCTCAACACTAAGCTCCACCGTCTCTGGGAGGAAGGTTTGAGCGGAGCGGACTTCTTTATCGCAGCTATCGGGTCTGCTGTTGAGGTATTCGGTAAATACGAGAAGGTAATCGACTTTGAAGGGGAGGTTATCCGTGCGGATCGTCTTCTTGACGATGTCCGAGAAATTGCCACCGATTACGCTGTGCGACAGATTCTGCACAACGGATTTGCGGGTGAAATTTCCGATCTTACTCGCTTCTATGTCCTCTGGAGATGGGAATATCGCGAAGCGCGCGTCCCGTTTGATGAAGCGCGAAAGTTAGCACAATCCTGTGGTGTTGACCTTGCACAAGAGTGGGGTGGGAGCAGCTTTATCAAGAAAGAGAAGCAATTTATTCGAGTCCTCGGACCGCAAACGCGAGTGCTTGATGATCTTTCTAATACGAAAGAGTTAATAGACATCCTGCACAAGGCCCTATTACTGTGGGAAAAGGGTCAGAGAGATGAGATGCTTCGCGTTTTGAGAGACAGCGGTTTTGGAGATAGTGAGGCTTTCTATCGTGTCGCACAAGCCATTTCTGAAACGCTGCCCATTGAGAGCAAAGAGAAGAAGTTGTTAGACGGTTTCCTTGCCGGACGTGAAAAGGTCAGAGAGGACATACGGCAAGGACAGCTTTTTTAGACGTATTAGAAAGTACCTTAGCGGAGGATTTAAGTTATGGAAGATCAAAAAATTCTTAGCAAGGCGTTTATCAAGCAGACCCTTATGGACAATCGAAAAACCCTGCGAAAATACGGTGTCAAACGGATTGGCTTGTTCGGATCTTATGTGCGAGGGACGGCAACCGCCGCAAGCGACATTGATTTTCTCGTTGAACTCGAAAGACTGACTTTTGACGATTACATGGGTTTGGCTGTTTTTCTGGAAGAGCTATTTAAGAAGGACGTTGACCTTGTGACCCCTACATCCATCAAACCGGGTTACAAACCTTATATTGAAAAAGAGATAGAGTATGTCACGGAACTATGACCTATACCTCCAAGACATAGTTGAGACAGCTGACCGTATTGCATCATACGTTGAAGGAGTGACTCACAGTGCGTTTGAGGCGGATCAAATGCGGATTGACGCTGTTATCCGAAACCTTGGAATTATTGGTGAGGCTGTCAAGAAGATACCGGATTCCATCCGAGAGAGGTATCCAAGCGTTCCATGGCATAATATTGCGGGGTTAAGAAACAGAGTGATCCATGTCTACTTTAATGTTAACATGGATGTGGTTTGGGATGCGTTACAGACCAAACTTCCACCGCTGAAAACGCAAATTCAACAAATCCTTAAGGAGAGAAGCGAATGATGCCATTTCACGCAATCGCTGTGGCGCACCCTGATATATTGGAGGGCAGACTCACACTCGATGTATTTGCTGCAGACCTGTGGGAAGTCTTCAGAGGGAAAGCACCGGATGAATACAGAGATCCTACGCAGTTTTCCCAGAAAACCCACGAAACTGTCGGACTCAAAAATCTGCTTTCAATTATTGAACGGAGGCTTAACGGACAGAGCGGCGATCCTGTCATTCAACTACAGACACCTTTCGGCGGTGGTAAAACCCATGCATTGATTGCCATGTATCATAAAGCGAGTGAGTGGAAGGCACAAAAGGCGGTGATTGTCGGAACACCGATGCGTGCCAACGACACATTATGGGGCATATTAGAAAAGCAATTGACCGGCAAGATAGAGCGTTTTGATGGATTGACTTCACCGGGGCGTGATGCGATCTACGAGCTGCTGTCGGAAAAACAACCTGTGCTTATCCTGATGGACGAAGTATTGGAATATGTAACCAAAGCTGCCGGTGTTCGGGTGGCGGACAGTACGCTTGCAGCCCAAACCGCGGCCTTTATGCAAGAACTGACCGAGGCGGCTGGTATTTTAGAAAAGGTAGCATTGGTTATCACACTCCCATCAGGCACCATGGAACATTATGATGAACAAGCCCAACGCCTATTTGAGCAATTTAGTCATGTTTCAGGACGGGTGGAGAGAATCTATACACCAGTACAAGAGCATGAGATTAGCGAAGTCATCAGACGTAGACTTTTCTCGTCAATTGATACCGATGCTGCTGATAAAATAATTCAAGATTTTATGGATTACGCTGTTAATGAATCCATGCTGCCACCTGGAACCGAACCTTCAGAATATAGAAGGCGGTTTCAAACCGCGTATCCGTTTCTGCCTGAAGTGATTGAAGTACTGTATCAACGGTGGGGGAGTTTCCCAAATTTTCAACGTACGCGCGGAGTATTACGTTTGTTGTCACTCGTACTTTACTCCCTTAGAGAGAAAACCCTCCCTTATATCACGCTGGCGGATTTCGATCTCAGTGTTCAGGAAATTCGGCAGGAATTACTAAAGCACACCGGTCAAGAATATGATAGTATCATTGCCTCCGACATTACGAGTGATGTAGCTGGCGCGAAACAGGTTGATGTCGGACTTGGAGATGCGCACAAGGGATTCAGATTCGGTAACCGTTCCGCGACGACTGTTTTTCTCTACTCATTTTCAGGTAAACCGAATCCAGAGAAAAAAGGTGCAGATCTGCGAGAGATTAAACGGAATGCCACTACAACAGGAAACCCCTCCAGCGTCGTTGTTGAAGCCAATGAACAATTGCGAAATAAACTGTTTTATCTTCAACACGACGGTGAACGGACTTATTTTGCTAACCAACCCAATCTAAATCGTATGCTACAAACCCGGATGGAGAATATTACCGACTCCAAAGTTGGTGAACTTGAGGAAACGGTGCTGAAAGGCAACCTCTCAGGCAAGAGACTCAATACTTATATCTGGCAAAAGGACGGTTCAGGTATCCGTGATGACACGGAACTGAAACTGGTGATTCTTAAAACGCGTGACGATGTTTTGATGAAAAACACATTGGAAATGAAGGGAAATACACCCAGGGCGAACCGAAATACGGTACTCTTTCTTGTTCCTCTTGAACGAGAGAGAAGTGGATTTTACAATCAACTCCGCAAGGTTATTGCGTATCAGACTATTGAGAATGATAGAACGCTTGCACTCTCTGATGAACAAAAAAAAGAAGTTCGGGCGGAACGAAAAAAGGCTGAAGATGGAATAGGCGATATGCTGCGTCGCTACTATCGAACCTTGTTTATTCCTACCAAAGAAGGATTGAAGGAAGGTGATTTGGGTGTTCCAACCTACGGTGACACGAAGAAACTCGACGAAGTTATCTATGACAAACTGAAATCAGATGGGGAGATTCTTGAAAGAATTCATCCATTGGCAATTAAAGAGCGTTACCTTAAAACAAATGAATCCGTATCTACTGAGCAGCTCCATCAATCCAGCGCGAAGACGCCAGGCGAGGCGCGAATCATCGGTCGGGATGCTTGGGAATCGGGCATTCGTAAAGGAGTGGCACAGGGGTTGTTTGGATTAGGTGAATTGGAAAATGGGGAGCCCGTCTGCCGGTACTTCAAAGAAAATCCACCATCAATAACCCTTTTTGGAAGTGAAGTGATAATCCGAGAAGATATCTGTATCGCTCAAAGGGAAGCAGAAGGGGAGAATGAAGGAAAAAGCAATGGTGTTACTTATCCACCGGGAGGCACTCCTGCACCAGATATTGTAGAAGGTGGAGATGATGTTGACGAATCAGATGGCGATTCGTCCGAACCGGAGTCAAACGGACGTAAAGAGATTCACTTGCAATTCACTGTACCAAAGGGAAAGGTGGCTGGACTCATGGGTGTGATGAACCTGCTCCAGTTGAATTTTGATAACCTCCAGATTGAATTAAGGGCAACCGACGGAGAAATGTCAGAACAGGATTACGAGGATAAAATCAAAGAGGCGTTTGCCCAGTTGGATATTGATTTAGATGAATAAAGATAACTGCATTTCCGCGCTGTCCAGAACCAGGCAGAGCACATACTTGGCAAGTTTTTTATTTATTAGAGTGTTCAATCAATTTTGATAGTAGGCACATCTCCACTAAAAAGGAGGACCCTATGTTTTACCGAACAATCCAGTCTATCTATAGATCCATAATATTGGCTTTGATACTTGTGGTCGGTTTGATAATGTTTTCCCATACCGGACATACTGCAGAACCCGAAGTCTGGTTCTCCTTCAAAGGCAAAGACGCAGATGTTGCTGAAGATGCCAGCGGTAACGGACATGACGGTGTGATTATGGGGGGTATGCAGCGAGTACCCAGTAAAGAGGGTGTGTACGGAATGGGTATTGAGTTTGACGATAGCAAAGAACAGTTTATTGAATTCGATTACCTGATGCAAAACCCCGGCACAATCGGATTCTGGTTTAAGCCGTATTGGGACGGGGCGGGTGAAGGCACTTATAGATTATTCGATGCGAGTACGATTGCACTCTCCTTCTCTATTGGAAAAGGCACTCGGGCTGGAGAACGTGAGGACGAGTTTGTTTTCTTAATAGAGAGCGCGCTTGATATAGATGCGCTGATGTCTGTCCCCGCCGCTGATCTTATTAAGAAAGATGTATGGATGCATGTAGCGGTGACTTGGGACTTTGAGGAGGAGGCTTTCCTCTACATTAATGGCGAGGAAGTCGCGACAAAAGCCGGAATCGGACCGTTCGCTGAGTTCCATAAACCTCCAAGGATTGGTGGAAACAACAAATTTAATTATAGAGTTGCTGCATCGGGCGCTAATGGCGTTATGGATGAATTTGCCATTTACAGCGAAGCTTTATCGGCGAAAGAGATCCAGACAGAGATGGACCTCCGCGCTTCCAGCGTCGAACCTGAAGGCAAACTCGCTGTTACGTGGGGACGGATAAAGAGCAAGTGATGGCAGTTTTCGGTTGGAAAAGATTACTTGACAAAATTAGCGAAAATCTGTTTAATAATAGAGGCGAATACAAACAATCACAACAAGTTTTCGCTTGTGAATTATATCCAAAATGCTGTCTTTACGGCATGTTAGAATTTAATCCATTTACAGAAGGAAACGACTCCATGAAAATAGAACAACGACTTGAAGAATTAGGTGTAGAATTACCGGAACCCGCTGTTCCCGTAGCGAATTACGTCACAACCGTCCAAACCGGTAATCTCATATTTACCTCTGGACACGGACCCGGAACTGGCGAAGGTCCAATCTACAAGAGCCAACTCGGTACCGATGCAACAATCGAAGAAGGTTATGCCTCGGCGCGTCAGGTGGCGATGGGGCTGTTAAGTACCCTCAAACATGCACTCGGCGATTTGGACAGAGTGAAACGTGTCGTTAAAGTGGTCGGGTTCGTCAATTCAGCCCCCGACTTTACCGATCAGCCCGCGGTCGTCAACGGCGCATCGGATTTCTTTGTCGAAGTCTTCGGCGATAAAGGCAAACACGCGCGCTCCGCAGTCGGCATGGTGCAATTGCCCGGCGGCATCCCCGTTGAAGTTGAAATGGTTGTCGAAATTGAAGACTAACCTCTTGAGAAAACTCAAAATCGGTATTATGCGTCACGAAAGCGCAGCCTGAAACCAAGTGAAGGGCGACTCGGGAAAAGAATGCGCCAAGCATGAAACCACGCTTATTACGCCGCAAGGAAAGTTTAAAAAATGGCAGTTCAAATTGTTAAACCTCGGATACGCGGGTTTATCTGTACCAATGCTCATCCGGCGGGTTGTCAGGCGAATATACTGAACCAGATAGACGCAATTAAGCAGGGCATCCCGTACAAAGAGACAGATATAAATGCCCTTGTTATTGGGGCATCAACGGGGTACGGGCTTGCCTCTCGCATCGCCCTGACTTATGCTTACGGTGCCAAAACGCTCGGACTCCTCTATGAACGTCCAGCCGACGAGAGACGCACCGCGTCAGCAGGCTACTATAACACCGCTGCCTTCCATCAACAAGCGGCAGCGGACGGCTTTCTCGCGCAGAGCCTCAACGGAGATGCCTTTTCAAATGAAATGAAGACGGAAGCTATTAACCGACTCAAAGCAGACTTCGGGAAAATAGATATCCTCGTCTATAGCATCGCTGCACCACGCCGAACACATCCGAATACGGGTGTCTCACACGCATCTGTCCTCAAACCGATCAGTGCACCCTATACAGGAAAGACGATTGATCTCAGTCGTGAGGTCGTCGCACCTGTAACGATTGACCCCGCGACTGAGCAGGAGATCACCGATACGATCGCCGTGATGGGCGGCGAGGATTTAGAGATGTGGATCGACGCATTGACAGATGCAGAATTGCTCGCGCCAGAAGTGACCGTCGTTGCTTATACCTATATCGGGAGTCCCTTGACCTGGCCCATTTATCGAGATGGAACTATCGGCAGAGCAAAGGACGATCTAAAAGCACGAGTAGACGCACTTGACGAAAAACTTGCGGATCAACTCGGTGGTAACGCCTACATTTCGGTGAACAAAGCTGTCGTTACGCAAGCCTCCGCAGCGATTCCCGTTGTGCCACTCTATATCAGTATCCTTTATGACATCATGGACGCGCGGGGTATCAATGAAGCACCGATCGGACAGATGCGGCGACTCTTCTCGGAACATCTCGGACCCGGTCTACACCCCCAACTCGATAGTGAACGTTATATCCGACTCGATGACCGCGAGCTGCAACCTGAGGTAACCGACGCAGTGACCGAGCGTTGGGAACACATTGATACCGACAACTTCCACGAACTCTCCGATTACGCAGGCTACCGACGACGCTTCCGAAACCTCTTCGGATTTGAAGTCGAAGGCGTAGACTACGCTGAAGCGGTGGAGACAGAATTAACGTTCTAAGGGTAGTAGGTTCCAGAGGTCAAAATCTTAATGCGTCATGTTCGTCTGAGAAGACTACAAATCTATCACACATCGAATGGTAGGAGGCCCTTCGCTGAATGGCTGGAATCAATTCAAGACAAAAGAACGCAAAACAGAATTGATAGGCGACTTGAACGCTTGGCAAATGGCAATTTTGGTGATTGCCGATCTATTGGAGGCGGAGGGTCTGAACTCCGAATTCATTTTGAGCCTGGTTATCGCGTCTATTTTGGAGAACTTGATGACACAATTGTTCTTTTGCTCTGCGGCGGTGATAAGGCATCGCAGGCACGAGATATTGAACGCGCAAAAAGGTATTGGTTGGAACATAAGGAGGTACAACAATGAGAGAGTATCGAACATGGGAAGAAATTCTAATGGAACGGTTTACCTCCGACTGGGAGGAGGCAATTGGTTATCTCGACGTGGCACTTGAGGAATATCAAGAGGATGGTGACACCCCCTTCTTTCTCTTGGGACTCCAAAATGTTATAGAAGCACGGGGCGGGGTTTCGGAGGTCGCTAAAAAAATCGACATTGCGCCACAATGCCTCTCGGACATGCTCTCAAGTGAAAAGGCACCGCGCCTGGATACGCTCAATACGATTCTTCAGGCACTTCGGTGTCGCTTGTCGATTGAACAGCTAAAGGATGCGAATCCCAGTGCAGACAAGGATTACTCGGTTGCACCAAGAGAAAACGCAGATCCGAATCTTGAAATCTCTACTGAGAACAGTGGTATTCGTTAACTGAATATATTCAGGATTTACTATCGGTCAAGTACCCAAAGCTAAAGCATTGGGATTCTCGCTCGAATTCCCTTAAGGAGAAATTTATGGCACAACCAATTCAGGTTACGGTCTGGAATGAGTTTAGACACGAAAAGACGAACGATTTTATTCGTGGTATCTATCCGAAAGGTATACACACCACAATTGCCGATGGTTTGAATAACGCTGACGGGTTTAACGTCCGGACAGCAACTTTAGATGAACCCGAACACGGCTTAACCGACGATGTGCTTTCAAGCACGGATGTTTTAATCTGGTGGGGACACGCCGCACACGGCGCCGTTGAAGACGCAATCGCTGACAAGGTTCGTGCACGCGTCTTAGACGGTATGGGACTCATCGTCCTCCATTCTGCACACTACTCTAAGCCTTTTACGCGTTTGATGGGTACGTCTTGTAGCCTCAAATGGCGTGAGGCTGGCGAAAAAGAACGGCTATGGGTGATTGAACACGGACACCCGATCGTTGAAGGTTTAGGCGAATACATTGAAATCGAACACGCCGAAATGTATGGCGAGCCGTTCGATGTTCCAGAACCGGACACACTCGTTTTTATCAGTTGGTTCCCCGGTGGTGAAGTCTTTCGGAGCGGATGCTGCTATTATCGTGGCAGAGGCAAAATCTTCTATTTCCGTCCCGGTCATGAAACCTATCCGATCTATTACGACGAAAACGTTCGGCATGTCATCGCGAACGCCGCTCGATGGGCAGCCCCCGGCAACGCACCGACACCCGTCTTCGGGAATGCGAAGCCTTTAGAACCGTTAGAATAAAGCATGTTTCGTGCGTTTGAATTCGTTATAAATTATAGTAAAGCCCACAATTATTTTAACACGCGGTTGACCGTAGGTGCTGGGTAAACCAGCACCTACGAGCGAAAGTGTGGAGTCAATACCATTGAGTGTCAATTTATTTTCGGATTTTACTATAACTAAAAAAAACGCAGCCCGAAATGAAATGGAGGGCGGATCTACGGAAAGGAACTTCAATGCATAGGCACACCTGAACAAACCGCAAGGTAAATTAAAAAACCCTGAGTCCGCTCATTTTTATTAAGGAACCCGCTATGCAGACAGAAGACAATCAAAACACTGAACCTGTTGACATCCCACCCGTCTCAGGCCCGTTTGCTGAACCGTGGTCGCTTAAGAAGGTTGTCGCGCTCGCCGCCGTGTTTGGATCTGCAGTATATGTTCGTCGGTGCCTTAATTTCCGCTGCTGTCCTTGTTACGTTCGCAGGGATCAGTGGTTGGGGCTTGTTCGTCAAACTTTTCGTCGGTCATTAAACATAGGCACATAGAATTCGGTCCATAACGCTGAATTTCCACAAGGATAGGACTTACGCATGCTTCTCTTTTGTAGCATAGACTGTTAGTCTGTGCCCCAAGAACGCTGTGTTTTCCGAGAAATATCCGCGAAAAAAACTGGCTATCGTCAAAATTGCGTAAGTCCTGAAGGAGATGAAACCGTGGCAGATATGAAAGAGAAACTTACGAAACTGCAGCAGGAAGGTTTCGTTTTGATAGAAGGCGCGTTGTCGCCTGAAGAGACGGAACATATCCGTCGGCGCGTCAACTATGCACGCGAACAGGGTTGGGAAGAAGGGTTAAACGCTGTCGGAAATATGTGGTTTGATACCTTGCTCGACCGGGAACCCGATACATACCAACCGCTCGTCGGGCATCCGAGTGTCCGTCCCTACCTCGAAGGTTTAATGGGCAAACAGTGCCAACTCCGAAGTCTACGCGCCCACATCAATCCGGGGCCCTATCTCCAAGAGTGGCACATGGATTTTTACGGTTACTGGCAGGAGAAACGGTATGTTGAGGAACATCCGTTCGCCATGGCACCCGTCGGGATTAACACAACGTATTATTTTCAGGACAACGATCCGGGTGAGGGGCATCTCAAGTTTATCAAAGGCGGACACCTGACAGAGCCGCCGCACCTTTATCCGTTGGATCGTCCGAAATTCGAGGCATGGTGCGAAGCACAAGAACACGTGATCCTGTATCCGAAGGCAGGCGATTGTGTTGTGTTCATTAACCACATTCCGCATCAAGGCGCGAAAGAACGAGACGATATGGAAAGAAGTAATGTCGTCTGCCACTATCAAGTGACACCGATGTATGAAGGCGTGTGGCACGTCTCTCGCCCGCGTGGTTATCAAGGCACGTTCCCGTTTGCTTAGAGATTGTCTTCGTACCATAAGTAGGGGTGTATTCGCATCCGCCTAAGCTGTTTAACAAACCGACCCTATAGGAATTGGAGGATACTCATGCGTAAATTTATGATTTGCTTGTGTGCCGTGTATCTGATAGGGAGTTTCCAAAGTATCGGCACAGCCGCAGAACTGGAAGGTTTAGTCGTCTACTTCGCTTTTGAAGAGGGAGCAGGTAAGACAGTCAAGGATCTGTCTGGTAACGGACAGGACGGAAAATTAGAGGGTGACACGTCATGGGGAGATGGTAAATACGGAAAAGCGGTTAACTTCGGCGGAAAGGATGGGATCGTTCGGGTCGAACATTCCGATGCTTTTGAATTTACGGACGGAATTACGATTGCTGCTTGGATTAAACCGACTTTACAGGTGGGACCCGGCACGTGGCAACTCATTGCTGCCAAGGGACCCGATGTTGACGAATTTTTCGAGATCCTGCTCCACCCAGACGGCTTTATCTGGATGGGATGGAAATTAAGCGGCGGACGGAATGTACCCGATCAGAGTCCGCACAACGTCGTCAAAGATAAGTGGCAGCACGTCGCTGTCTCATTTCAGAGTGGAGAGTGGTGGACGGTCTATCTTGACGGTGAGGTATTGATAGATCACCCGAGAACCGGCGATGAACTGGTGCCGATTGAGGCACCCCTTATCCTTGGCACCGAAGAACCGCTGGCTCTTAATCGCTACTATAACGGGATTATCGACGAGTTCGCACTCTTTAACCGTGGGCTCTCAAAAGATGAAATCAAAAACATTCAGGACAATATTCAAGACATTCTATCAGTTGAACCGGATGGGAAATTGCCGATAACATGGGGATTCCTCAAACAGAAATATGGGACCCCTAACAAGTCAAATTGACTGCTAAACGCACACCGTTTTTAAATGTCTGCCAATTTGGCAGACATTCCCTCCAAATTACGTCTATTTCAAGCAATTAATATTGGCATGGATATTGCACGATTCACCATAAGGCAGGGCATTACCAGCCTGCTTTTTGAGGCGGAGATGAGTCAGGTTGTGAAGGCGACATGCATGCCTAAAATCTATCACATAGGAGAAAATAGAAATGAGTAAAGTCATCGGAATTGATTTAGGAACGACAAATTCGTGTGTCGCCGTTTTAGAAAGTGGCGATGCCAAAGTCATTGAAAACGCAGAAGGGAACCGGACAACGCCTTCAGTTGTCGGTTTCACGACAGAAGGCGAACGTCCCGTTGGACTGGTTGCTAAAAGACAAGCCACCACAAATCCTGAAAATACAATCTTCTCGATTAAAAGGTTCATGGGACGCAAATTTAACGAGATTGGGGACGATGCCTCCCGTGTACCGTATCAACTAAAAGCCGATAAAGATGGCGATGTCGCTGTAAATATAGAGGGTAAAGATTATTCGCCGCCCGAAATCTCCGCTATGGTATTACGGAAAATGAAGGAGACCGCCGAGGCGTATCTCGGAGAGAAAGTCACGAAGGCGGTTATCACTGTTCCTGCCTACTTCAACGATTCTCAACGTCAAGCGACAGCAGACGCAGGGAAGATCGCAGGATTAGAGGTCGAACGGATTATCAATGAACCGACCGCCGCATCCCTCGCCTATGGGTTACAAAGTGAAGGTGATAAGAAAATTGCTGTTTACGACCTCGGCGGCGGCACGTTTGACATCTCTATCCTCGAAATCGGGGACGGTGTCTTTGAGGTGAAAAGCACGAACGGTGATACACACCTCGGTGGTGACGATTTTGACCAAACCGTTATCGACTGGATGGCACAAGAATTCCTCAGCAGCCAAGGTATAGATTTACGCACCGATCAGATGGCACTCCAACGGCTAAAAGAGGCTGCCGAAACCGCGAAGTGTGAACTCTCTACAACATTACAGACGGACATCAACTTGCCGTTTATTACTGTCGATGCCAGCGGTCCGAAGCACCTTAACTTGACACTCACCCGCGCAAAACTGGAGCAAATTACAGATAGCCTCGTCCAACGTTCGCTTGAACCTTGCAAACAAGCACTCGCCGATGCAGAGATGCAACCGTCCGATATCGACGAAGTTATCCTCGTCGGTGGACAGACCCGGATGCCGAAGGTACAGGAAGCCGTGGAACAACTCTTCGGTAAAGAACCACACAAGGGGGTCAACCCGGATGAGGTCGTCGCCATCGGTGCTGCGATTCAGGGTGGTGTACTCGCAGGTGATGAAGAAGTTAAAGACATCCTCTTATTGGACGTTACGCCGCTTTCACTCGGTATCGAAACGCTCGGCGGAATGTTCACACGCTTGATTGACAGGAACACGACGATTCCTACCAAGAAATCGAATGTCTTCACGACAGCCGAGAATAACCAGACTGCCGTCGATGTTCACGTCCTTCAGGGCGAACGCGAACAGGCGGTCTACAACAAAACGATCGGACGTTTCCGATTGGGTGAGCTGCCGCCCGCGCCGAGAGGTATACCACAGATCGAGGTGACCTTCGATATCGACGCAAACGGTATCCTCAACGTGTCTGCTAAGGATACAGCGACCGGTAAAGAACAGCAGATTACGATTACCGCATCTTCTGGGTTGAGCGAGGCTGAAATCGATCAGATGGTCAAGGATGCTGAAGCGCACGCGGAAGAGGATCAACAGAAGCGCGAAGAAGTTGAAACGCGCAATCGTGCGGATTCTCTGGTCTATGAAACCGAGAAAAATCTCAACGAATTCGGCGACAAGGTAGACGACGCTTCTAAGGAAAAAGTGAACGCTGCGGTTGGACGTGTCAAGCAGGCATTGGAAGCGGACAACTACGCCGAAATCCAATCCGCAACGGATGAATTGACACAGGTCTGGCACGAGGTCTCTGCACAAATGTACCAGCAGACAGCCGGTGCAGATCCAGGCGCCGATCCAGGTGTGGATCCAAATGCTGCTGCAGGAGACCCCTCCGCTGCCGACGCGACAACTGATGCCGCAGACAGCGAAGTCGTCGATGCCGAATACGAAGTCGTTGACGAAGAGGAAAAGAAAGAGGAGAAGTAGCGAATTAGGACTTACGTACACCCCTTTGCAGGCGAGGTTTGCCACCTCGCCTTCACTATTAACTGAGCACTGTGAATAGATTCAGGTCCCTTTATGCTTACGGAGGTGTCAGCATTGCAGCGATGTCCTCTGGTGGGTTGACATCGGGGCTCTGTTCAAGATTTACGATGTTTCTGTTGATAGGATGGAATAAGTTGATGCTATTTTTTCCTATAATATTCGCAACAGTCAGATCCAATCTCGCATTTTCCCACTTCTCCATCTTTGACCATATCACGCCGCGATTGTAATAGGCTTCAGCATAATCTGGATTAGATTCAATCGCTTTGTCCATGTCGTCAATGGCAAGTTCCAACTCACCTTCAGCTAAGTAAACAAGACCACGATTGTTATAGGCTTCGGCAAGGTTTGGCATGAGTTCTATTGCTTTGTTGCAGTCTTCAATAGCAGAATCAAAGTCGCCTTTTGCATAATAAGCGTAACCACGACTACCGTAGGCGTGAGCAAAGTCTGGTTTGAGTTCTATCGCCTTGCTAAAGTTTTCGATAGCAGGCTCAATTCTTCCCTTTTTGTTGTAAACCACGCCGCGATTATTGTAAGCCTCAGCATAATCGGGTTGAAGTTCTATCGCTTTTGTATAGTCTTGGATGGCAAGTTCCAGTTCACCACTATTTTCATAAGCAACGCCGCGATTGCAATAGGCTTCAGCAAGCTCAGGGTTTAGGTGTATCGCCTTATTAAAGTCTTTAATAGCGAGGCTCGTTATGCCTTTCCTGACATAAGCATTCCCGCGATTATTATAGGCGTATGAGAAATTAGGCTGAAATTCTATCGCTTTGCTGGTGTCTTCGAGTGTCTTATCCGCATCGCCTTTATCTTTATAAGCAAGAGCACGGTTGTTATATGCCTTGGCAAAATCGGGTCTGAGTTCTATCGCCTTGTTGAAGTCTTGAAGGGCTAAGTCAACTTCATTCATCTGATGATACATTAGGCCTCGACCATTGTATGTATCAGCGAGGTTTGGTTTAAGTTGTATTGCTTTGTTGAAATCTTGGATGGCCCGCGCAAAGTCCCCTTTTTTGCTGTAGACAATCCCACGACCACAATATGCATCGGCATTATCAGGCCTGAGTTCTATCAGTTTATTATAGTCTTTGATGGCAGATTCAAAATCACCTTTGATGCGATAAGCGTAACCGCGTATACTATAGATAGGCGCGTAATCGGGTTTCATTTCAATCGCCCGACTGTATTCTTCAATGGCTTCGTCATATTTTTTTCCGAACAACCTCTGGTTACCGCGTCGCGAATGTTTGGAAAAAAGGTTATCCGTGCCGGTTAATTTGTTGTTCATAACAGTGTCCCTCAGGAGTCAAGTGCGTCAAGTGATAGGTTATAAGGCTGCGTAGCACTATTTCTTTCAAAAAAACCGAGTAGGTCGGAGAACAAGGTCTTTTCCGAGATTCCCATTTTTTCTAACGCCGTTCTGATATCTGCTTTGTCACCACTACGGATTGTGATTTCTTGTGTGATCATTTCTGTGTCTATCTCCGGTAAGCCAAATAAAAACACGGATTGCTGCATAATCAACCGTTGCGTTTCCACTATTTGACTGTCCAGCGTGGGAGCCCATAGATACCAATTTTCTTGATCAACCGGAAAAAATACGCTCAGATCCTGCTGAAGCTGCTCAACAGTTGTTATCTCTTCAATTTTCTCATTATCGTTTTCCAACACAATAACCTTACCGTTTATGTTCTCATCAGTGCAGGCAAACCAGAGAGCGACTAACGGACTAAAGGTAAAATCAATTAAACCTGTAGCAACGCGATTATGTTGTAAATGCGCCATGCACTCTAAAGCGGACAGGTCTCTATATGTAGATGGATACCTCAGTTTAATTTCATCAATAATTTTAAGGAGATAATCCTGGTACAAATCGCGCAACAGATCAGGTGACAGATCATCTGCCCGTCCCAAATCTTCGGAACTGCTCACCAAGCGACGATAAGCACTACTGGTTATACGCCATGTCTCGTCTTCCTGACCGCGATAGAGGTAACTTTTTTCAGGACCGGTTATCGCGTCTATTTGGTTGATGTAGTCTGCTAAACTGGATATTTCTACAAGTGTGTTCATGCGATATTTTTTTGCTTCTATGTTCCGTCAACCACAATCCTTAATCAGATTATACAATTTAGGGATGTGTTTGTCAATTGCTGTTTTATATAAATCGCAGAAATATGAAAATTTCATAGTACTATGAAAAAATAATCAATAAAAATTTCGTCTAAACCCAGTTAGCATATACGTTTACGGCATATATCGGAATTTATGTTTTTTTCGATTTACTATGAAAACTATGAAATTATAGGATTACAAGCCACCACGTTGGGTTAGAAACTGTGTTAGCGGCACATCTACAAGGATTGGATTTATAGTGGATCTCAGAATTAACAATAGGGATTTTGCGGTAATTTCCGTTCTTTAAACCCCCTAAATCCCCCTTATCAGGGGGACTTTAAGAGGAAATACGTAAGTCCTATATTTCTCTTGTTAGTAATTACCCTTCCTCTGTTGAAATGTGGTGTTCATCAAGTTTCGGATTGGAGATTGCTAACTCTGGAACTGAAGAATCTTCGGTAGTATCTTCAAGATGTAGATTTGTAGTTGACAGTGGTGCAGATAGTTGACATCCAAGCGCGTTAAGAACGGTGCTAAGCGTGTCAACCTTTGGTGTTTTCGTACTATCTAATACTTCCGATAAGAGGTGTGGTTCAATGTCTATTTTCTTGGCGAGTTCAGAAATTCCGTCCTGCGCTTCAACGACATACTGAAGGGCCAACTGAACTATGGCGAGGTTCGCGTGGACCTGATATTCTTCTATGACTGCATCGAGAAAACCGCTCACATCTCCCTCTTCTTTAAGCTGTTCTACAAGGAATGCATCCCATGTTCCATAAATTTTCATTGTTGGTGCCTCTCTTTGTATTCTTTCCAATAATTTTTTGCACGTTCAATATCCTGTCTCTGTGAGGATTTATCGCCTCCACAGAGGAGCAGAACAACTGTGTTATCTACTTCACCATAATAGATACGATAGCCTGGCCCGAAGTCAAGTCGTAGTTCCCAAACTCCACCACCTACAGATCTATGGTCGCCAAGATTACCAGCTCTAACAGATGTTAAACGTGCTTGAATCCGTCGTCGTATGCTTGTATCCCGAATTGAAAGGAACCATCTTGTAAAAGGTTCGGGACCGTTTGGAATTTGGTAAAAATTTATCGTCCGGGGACGTACATCACGCAAAGTTGAACCAATTACCATTTATATCAAGGTTTGAAATATAATACCATGCCCAACATAAAAAATCAAGATTGTCGCTTCAAACAGGCAGGGGTATTCAATTGTACGATTTGGATCATGGTTTTGCTTTACATATGTGCCCGTTTTTAGGAAAGATCGCGAGCGCAGCTCGCTCCTACAGAGGAAGACGTATCCATATATATAAAGTGAATAGGTACAATTGAATGGC
>JAJDXV010000180.1 GCA_022823085.1 Candidatus Poribacteria bacterium | reverse complement strand
GAGTTCAACTTGATATTTTTTATTCTTTTTCATGCGTGTCCTCTCTGATAGGAGATATAGATAGAACTTAGAGTCTACCATAAAACCCGCAAAAAGTCAAAAAACTTTATCACAAAATCAAAGTGGATAGACTACTAGTGTTACAAGACTGTATCCGGTAGTAATAGTTCTGTAAAGATTTACATTGTCGTTTATTTCGTTTGTAGTCCGCAAATGATCTTCAAACCGATCAGCAACCTCTTCACTCAGATATTGCATATCATCAACAGAAATTTCACCCCAATCGGGATTAGATTTTACTATAATTTCTAAATCCGCAACAACCACTGTAGCTAACAACAAAAGTATGACACTTAAAATCAAACATCTTTTAGTTAACATTTCCAACTCCTCTGATCGCGTTAAACACGCGATCATAAATTGACGCGCCGCGATAGCAATACCACATTGCCCGATCAACCGCGCCTCCAAATGATTATGCACTTTACGATAGGACCTAACCAAGAAGCGTGTTAAAAAACAACTTAAATGTCCCGCGGGTCTGGGCACGGAACTGCGGTCGAAATCCAAAAAGGATGACGCGCCCCGCACCGTACCGCGCGGAGACCATAGCCGCCTGTTCCGCGAGTTGGTCCTCACCAACAAGCCAACCACTTTGCAAAATAGCTTTTTCGGGATATTCAACAATGAGTTCATATCTTTCGCTGAAGCGTGAATGTCGAATTTCAAATGCCGGACTGTCCCAGAAGAGTATCAGCGTTTCATCAGGCATGCCGTACCCGAGCGGGTGATTTGTGTTAACAGTCGCTTTCAATGTCGAGCCGGGACAAAAGAACGCTTTCGATGACTGCCCTCTAAGGGTATTTCTGACTTGCAAATCCAATTCCTCAATCACAAATTCACACGCACCATTAAGAGTAAGGAGCGTTCCACCGTCCTCAACGAACCGTTTAATCGCCTTAACACCCTCCTGACCGATACCACTCCGGTACGCTGGTGGAACGCTGAATTCCTTGGATTCATCTTCGTCGGTTTCGTCTTTTTCCGATTTGCCGACGATCCTATCAGTCGTGTCGCTCGGGAGTATAAAAACGTCGAGTCGTTCACTTAGGTCGCCGCCGGTGATGTCATCATCTTTCAACGTCTGATAAGGGAATCCGAACTGTTCGAGTACAAGTCGCGTCCACCCTTCATCCATATTACCGCCGTGGTATCTCTGGTACATACCGACGCGCAGTTTTTGAACTTCATGCCAGCGGACTGAAAGTTCCTGTTCTAAAGCATGGAACGTAACCCCGGAATCGAGCGTGAGTTCCTCAAGTACCGCTTTCGATGCAGCGGGTACGACAAACGCCCCCGGCGGAAATTCTGTATCGCCGACTTCAATGGTTTCATCAACCCGTATAACCTGGAGGTCTCGCGCCAGCAACTCGTTGACAAGCCTGAAACTTTCATTGAGCCTTCCATCGAAGATATAACCAAATTCTGATTCACCAACGAACCGTCCCGTGGGCTGCTCCGGAGTTGTGAGCCGCGCGAAAATAGCGTCATCGCACGCCAAAGCATTGACAGGTTCAACATTGACACCCATAAACTCCGCGATTGTGTCTGTCGCGGTGTCATACGGTCGATTCGGCGTACCGTCCGGCGTGCGTGTCCAAGCATCATCCGGGAAAAAGGTCTGTCCAAGCAGCGTTTTGATGACTGCCATTTTCGGCTGATTCAGAAAAATGGCGTATGTATCCGCCGGATAGGTCGAAGCATCGGCAGTGAAGGCTTGCGTTGCTTTCTGGATGTCAATGCCTTGGGCGAGCAGCTTATTAATCAGGTCCACGACGGTCAAAGTATCATGCTGTATCGGACGGATGAGATATGCCCTCGGTGTCCCCGTCGCGCCCCGCGCTGTCTGCCGCGTCGCTTTCAGATATGCGTTCGACAGGATGGTATCCTTGTGCCGTGCGGCTAAATCGAGTAAACTCCACGCTGCAATCTTCTGTTGCTCGACAATGTCGCGTAACCGCCACCAACCGCCCAACCACGGATGCGGAAAATTCGTCTGAGGTTTATAATGCGGAAACGCTCTAAGTCGCCCACCTTGGGATTGTAACTGCCCCTTGTGGATATACAACGGTGTCGCCAACTTCGTGTGTGCAGATTCGGTCAGGATGCTGGCGATGTTGTGATAATTCCCCATCCAGTGAAAGCCGAGATGGCTCCACCCTGGAAATTGCGCGGCATTTAGGACACCTGTCTTACCCGCTTCCTCCAACCTGTACGCCATGTGCGCCCCGTACCAACTCATTTCCCGCCAGACGAGCGGATCCGCATGCGGGTGAATCGGCTCACAATAAGGTGCGACGTACAGGCGTGCCCCGTAACTCCCCATCTCATGGTGGTCTTGGAACACTTGTGGATGCCATTCCTGAAACAGGATCCGCGCAACGTATTGCGATTCGACCAAGTTCAACATAAAGGCATCACGGTTGTTGTCATGCCCGGCATATTTATGATAAAGCCACGGAAGACTACAGCCCTCGTATTCCGTATCGAGGTATTCGTTGTACCAATCTGTTGTCATAATCAAGCCGTCTGGGTTCAGGCACGGAAACATCAGGAAAATCACGTTATCAAGAATGCGTTGGGCTTCCACATCCGTTCTGGTTATCAAATCGTAGGTGAGTTCCGATGCCATCTGCGTGCTCCCGATCTCCGTGGCGTGAATACCCATTGACTGACAGAGTACGACCTTTCCCTCGCTGATCAGGCACTTCACAGCGTCCTCTGAGAGGCCTCGGGCATCGCTTATCTCGGCGTTGATGGCTTGCAAACGCGCTAAATTCGCCAGATTTTGGGGCGATGAGATGATGGCTAACAGAAACGGGTTTCCCTCTGTCGAAGGCCCCATATCAATGACTTGTAGGCAGTCGCTCTCCTGCGCTAACAACCGCAGGTACGTAACGATCTTCTCCCAAGCAGCGATCTTACGGTCGCAGCCCAGTTGGAATCCAAAGAATGTTTCGGGGGAAGTCACTTGATTGTTCATTATATCTCCTTTTTCAATGATCGGTGCTTGAAAATGCCAGACGCCACATTGTATCACGATTCCTCGAAAAATTGAACAGAAATTCTTAACAGAACTTACGCCGTTCAACCCGATCGACACGTCACAGACTATAATATGTCAAAAAAGCATCTACAATGCTTGAAATACTTGACAATTCTGTGAAAAAACTTTAGAATTTGTGTATTAGTCTTTAGTAAAAGGAGAAACGGGTGACTTTATACAAAAGAGATTACGGTACTGTGGCGGGTCCGCATCCTCGAACAGCGCAAGCCGGGTTCGAGATGCTCGTTGCCGGTGGGAATGCTGTCGATGCCGCCGTTGCCGCTGCTTTCGCGGAAGGGGTCGTAGAACCTTCACACAACGGCATAGCCGGATATGGCGGTTGTGTGCTTATCTACCGGAAGAAGACGCGAGATGTGATCGCGATAGACTACAACGCCGCGGCACCAGCGGCGGCTTCTGAAGACATGTTCACGATCGAAGAAGCACCAGATACAGTTGCCGGATACCGAGTGCCGGGACGCGTTAATGTTCACGGTCCGCTGTCGATTGGCGTGCCGGGAGTTGTCGCAGGCTTATGCTTAACGTTAGCAGAGTTCGGGACGTTACCGCTCACCGATGTGCTCCGACCGGCTATTAATTCCGCACGCTACGGGTACGCACCAAACAGTGCGAATCGCGGCGGAATCGCTGGAAACGCAGAACGCTGGAAACGCGACTTCCCGGAGACAGCACGCGTCTTCCTCAAAAATGGGGACCCGCCGAAGAAAGGTGAGACCCTTACGAATCCTGACCTCGCCCGAACCTTAGAAGCGGTCGCGGAAGGCGGACGCGAAGCGTTCTATGAAGGTGCGATCGCCGAAACAATCGCAAATCACATTCAAGAATTAGGCGGATGCTTAACCGTTGAGGACTTGAAAAATTACCGTCCGTTTATTACAGCACCTTACGAGACTCAGTATCGAGGCTACTCGGTCTACACAGCACCGCTCGGTGCGGGTGGATTGACGACTTTACAGATGCTCCGGTTAGTAGAGGCGTTTGATGTGGCAGAGATGCCCATCAGTGAAAGGTTCCACCTCTTCGCTGAAGCGATGAAGGTCTGCTGGCCCGAACGGCTCCGTCGATTCGGCGATCCAACATTCGTTGACATCGACATCGAAACGGAACTTTCTGATGACTTCACGGCTTCACTGCGTGAAAAACTGAATGCCGGACTTAAGTCGCCGCAGCAAGGAGAAGTTGTCTATCACGAACCGATGAATTGCACAAGCCATATCTCAACTGCAGATGCAGAAGGGAACATGGTATCCCTGACGCAGACACACGGCGGCGGCTTCGGTTCAATGGTGACCGTCCCTGGGACAGGATTGCTCTTTGGACACGGTGTCGGACGTTTTGACCCGCGACCGGGTCTTGCCAATTCCGTCGGACCTGGTAAGCGTCCGCTTCACAACATGGGACCCCTCCTTGCGACGCGCGACGGAAACCCTTTCGCTACCTATGGTATCCCTGGCGGTAGGACTATCCCGAACAATCAGTTGAATATTAGCGTCAGCCTTATGGACTTGCAATCGTCGATGCAGCAGGCATTGGATGCCCCACGCTTCCATAGCGATGGTGCTGAACCGATCCAAGTCGAGTCACGTGCTGGCGAAGAGATTCACGCTGCTTTGCGGGCACTTGGACATGAAATCACCGCGAGTGCTGGTATCGGTGGTCCTGGGCATGGCGTGCGTGTTTCGGAGGACGGCAGCCATCACGATGGTGGTACCGACCCACGAGGCGAAGGCAAAGTAAGAGCAAGGTAGCGGTAACGGTTTGCCCCCGTTCCGAGACCAAACTTTTTTAAAAATAATGGCACGAATGCGTAATCGCAGTAACGTTTTCTGATGCGATTTTAATTCAATGTTTCGCAAGAGGCGCGAAAAAACGGAGAATTTATGTCACAATTTATAAAAGCCGCGACGACCGATCAGATCCAGCCGGGTAAATGTATCGGTGTAAAGGTTGATGGTGTTTTCATCGGTATCTACAATGTAAAGGGTGAGTATTACGCCATGAACAATATCTGTCCACATCTCGGTGGCGTTCTCAGTTACGGCTTCTTAGACAACAATTGTGTTACGTGCCCACTCCACATGTGGGAATTTGATGTGACAACAGGTGAATGTGTTTGGCCAGGCGAGGAAAGCCTACCTACCTATCCTGTTAAAGTGGAGGGCGACGATATTCTTGTGAATGTTGAAACCCCGCTCGAAACGCGTTAGTATCTGTTCCAATAGGACGGCGCAGTCGTGTGATCGCGCCGGTTGAAAAGGAGAAAAAAGACTATGGCATATCTGCTCACCGGTGGCATGGGGTGCATCGGTACTTACGTCATCCGCGACCTGTTGGCTGCTGGTGAAAAGGTAGTCGTTTACGATTTTGCTTACGATCTAACCATTCCGAAAATGGTGCTTACAGACGAACAGATTGAAGGGTTCACTTTCGTACAAGGTGATATTACCGACCTACCACACGTCTTACGCACCATCCAAGAATATGAGATTGAGAGGGTTATCCACCTCGCCTCATGGCAGGTGCCGGCGTGTAATGCGAATCCGCCACAGGCGTTAAAGGTCGTCTGTGAAGGGACAATTAACGTACTGGAGGCGGCGCGTATTTTCAAACTTAAACGCGTCGTTTGGGCAAGTAGCGTCGCCGTCTTCGGTTCACCAGAGGACTACAATCACGAACAGATCCTCAACGACGCGCCCCACTATCCGAAATTTATCTACGGGGCATGTAAATCGCTCAACGAGAAATACGCAACGCACTATTTCGACGCTTATGGTGTTGATTCAATCGGACTTCGGTTTACGGCTGTCTACGGTATCGGTAGGACGCGTGGGATGAGTTCGTTCACGACAAAAATGATTGAGGCGGTGGCGTTAGGTGAACCGCACGTCTGTCCGTTCGGTGATGATGCTGTGGACTGGCAATATGTGGAAGACGTTTCGCGTTCAATCGTGATGGCGTGTACCTGTCCGACAACAGAGACCCGTGTTTTCAATGTTAAAGGCGGCATCCGTCCTGTGAAAGACGGTGTAGCGTACCTTAAAATGTTGGTACCGGACGCGGAAATTACATTGGAACCGGGCGTGTTCGGTATCTCATGGGATTATGACGCAACGGCTATCGCGGAAGAGATGGGATTCACACCTGCCTACACGATGGAACAAGGGATTCTGAAAACGCTCAATCGTTTTCGTGAACGCGCCGGATTAGCGCAGATATAGTTATGGAATGCGTAAGCACTAACGTCTAAAAAGGCGGGGTTACAAACCCCGCCTGCAATCGGAAACGGGTTACAAACCCCGTCTGCAAGCCTAATAATACTTTTTCATCTGTGCCCAACTGACAGCCAGTTTTCCGCGGGCATCAACAGCGAGCACCCGATCCCAAGGGATATTTTCGCCTTTTGAATCGGCTTGGTGTACATCGTCGAAGTTTGGATGTCCCCATCCGCCGCTGTTATTATCGATTAATGCGGTATTGGGACCACGGTCAGGGTAATTCCGAATCCGATGATTACAACACCCATAATCACAAAAGCAGGCACCGTCCATTTGAAATTGGTAGGCGTACCTTTCCACATAACGCAAAGCGTCCAACCAACAACTGATCCGTCATTTTGTTCCTTTTCTGGTATTATTATATCACGGACTGCAGGTATCTAATAGAAAAATTTACAGCATACGGATCGCTTGTCTGGCGAAAATCAGTCCGACGACGCAGACGATTGCGGTCAACGTCCGTTTTTCGCTCTTGAGCGCCCGTGCGAAAGCGAAATCGTGATCAGAAGGATTCGGATAAGGACGGAACTGTGGAACGAAGCGAGGCACCTGCTCTCGGTACGTCTGATAAACTGAGCCACAGGACGCTAACAGATACGCTTCTTCAAGCGCAATAATCGGAAGGTATTGGCAGAAGTAGCCGAGGACTAAGACTGCTACAAGCCAATAGACGTTCGATAGGAGGCAGACACCGAGACTGAGTAGGAAATTGCCGAGATAGAGTGGGTTCCGGACGTAGCTATAGGGACCCGTTGTAACGAGATCGCGGGCGGCACCGAGGGTTCTGGCACGGGTGGACGCACCGGCGTATCCGACTGCCCATATCCTGAGAAACTCACCTATAGCAATAAACAGCCCGCCGATAACGATTGTATATCCTACCGGTTCCGCGAAATAGAGCAACGCAACGATAAACGGGATCGGGGTGAAACTGCGGATTTTGAAGAGGAGGTTGCCAATTTTCGAGGCGTGCATGTTTTCTGCGGTGTTACCCAAAGTGCAATAACCCCCTAAATCCCCCTTATCAAGGGGACTTTAAGAGGAAAGCGGAAACCCTCTTTATTTAGGTGTTCGCCAGAGCATGATACTCCCGACAGCGGCGTAGAGAATGTTCGCGCCCCAACAGGCGAGAAACGGGTGGAGCTTACCGTTTTCGCTGAGACCTTCAAGCGTTGCGAAGGAGAGTGCCCAGTAGATGAAAGAGAGAAAAAATGCGATGACCAGTCCTGCGAAAAACCCTGCCCTGCCGAATCGGATCGCAATCGGTGCCCCGAGCATCACGACGACAACCGTCGCGAACGGGTACGCCGTTTTGTGAAATAACTTCACCTGTTCTTTCCGTGAAATCTGACCTGCTTCCCGTTTATAGGCGATCTGCTCCCGGAGTTCCTTGATCGTCATTGCCCTTGGATCCTTTTCGCTGCCGATAAAACGTTCGGGGTCTTCGTGGCGTTCGATAACATGCGTATCAAAAGTTTCGTAATCTACCTCAATACCTCTCTCAAAATGGCGAATGTACCCATCGGTGAGTTCCCATTCGTTGGGTGTCCAAGTAGCAGAATCCGCAAAAGTTATGCGGTCAAGTCTATTTTCTGCGTCATATTCGTAAATCGTCAATTGGCCAATTTTCTTGGCATCCAATATGATTCGTTGTGAATAGAAGATACGGTTGTTTTTCCCTTTAAAGACGACGTTCCTACCGCGTCTTGGCATCACCTTATTTTGTAAGAGATGTGCTTGATGAAATGCTGGTGATGCGATGCGGTCATAGAAAACGGCGAAGAGACAACAGATAATGAGGGTAACAATTAGGATGGGTGCGAGGAGTCTATAAACGCTGATGCCGCCTGCTTTCATCGCAGTGAATTCGCTGTTTCTCACCATCCGTCCGAGCGTGAAAAAGACGGCAACAAAACCGGCAATCGGGACCATCTCCATAATCCGACGCGGTGCTTGAAACAGGACGATTTTGACAGCGGTTACGTAGGAAATATCATCGTCGAACTTCTTGAGATCGTAATCTAACAGTCGGACGACGACAATAAGCGCGATAAAGAATATGAGGCCGACAACAAAGGCTTTGAGGTATTCGCGAATCAGGTATCGGTCAAGAATGTTCAAGGCGTGGATCCTACGTCAATTGTTTCTAAGATGTTATGTACTTGAAAATTTTGGGTACACAGCGTGCTGTCTCGATTAGGATTCGGCTTTTCTTCCGACGACGAGTGGGATCTTCGTGTCGCGGTCGCGCCAAGCCCGAATTTTTCCTTCAGCGATCATCCAGAAGTTAAAAGCACCCCCAAATATGCCGATCACAATATTCGGGAGCCACATAGCGAGTACCGGGGACATCATTCCATTCATACCTGCGTTCTGACCGACTTGGAGCAGTAGGTAGTACACCACGATAACAGCTAACCCGATTCCGAACCCGAACATTCTACCGCCTTTTTTTACGACGAGCCCCAACGGGATACCTGCTAATCCGAGTGCGAAGCAAGCGAAAGGGATAGAGAATTTTTTGTGGTATTCAACCTCAGCAGAGAGGATTTTCCGGACGGTGTAATCTTCGTTTTTCGTTGTTTGTAAAGATGACTTCAACGTCCCGATGAATGTCTTGAGTTCCGAAATACGCATTGAACGCGGATTTCGGTTCTGAAATTCGCTGCGTTCGAGGTCTTCGGTCAATTGTAAGGCGAGTCGTTGTTGTTGGAACTGTGTTACACGAAATTCGTCTAAATTGCCCGCTGTGGGTTCATAAGTGCGTCCATCGTAGAGTGTGAGCATCGCTCTACCGTCTTGAAATCCGAGACTGGCTTCTTGTGCATGGCTGAACCGCGGGCGTCCGCTCCAGATACTATCCCAAATTTTGACGTTTTGCATGCGTCCGCTCTTTTCATCCATAGATTCATACATCCAGAGTTTACCTTCACTCTCCAACTCTTTCATGACGGTGGCACCCTCTAAAACAAATGCCGGTTTGTGCCTGCGGATATCTCGTTGTAGGGAAGCGTAAGCGAGATTTGCACGTGGGAGTGCGTAATCTATCAGAAAAAGGTCAACGAGACTCAGTAGGGTCGCAACAGCCAACAGGGGCAGCATCAGTTGGTGAAAAGCGATACCGTGTGATCTCATTGCGGTGATTTCGTTATCGGTAGAAAGTCGTCCGAGCGCGAGCAGAATAGCCACTAAGACCGCCATCGGCAGCGATAGGACCAACGTCGCTGGCATAACATAGATCAACAACTCAATCAGATATAACGGACTGATCCCTTTCTGCACAAATAGTTTCGTTAACCGGAACAGGTCATTGAAAACAAGCATGAGGGTGAAACAGATGAGTGCTATTATGAAAGGTGGAAAAAACTCTTTGAGTATATACCGTGCTAATATTCTCATATTTTTCATCCGCACGACAGACGCGCAGGTCAATGTGCCTCAACAATTACAGGTTAGAGTTTACGCAAAATCGATTGGCTTACTTGCGGAATTGGAAGATAGAAGGGTGGCAAGCGTACACGGATGTTCCGCCATTCTTCCGTTTCTTCCATACTTCCCGTCTTTGACATTATTTATTAGTTGTTTGGTATCGGTAAACCTTCATTTTTTCTGTACGCTCAATATAATTTGAAATTTTGTATTAAAGATGTTATTATATCCGTATGAAACTTACGCTTGAATCTATTCAACTCACAGCAGACGATCTGAAAGACGAAGCGGCACGCCACGCCTCTGCGCAAGAGATATACTCACCGACGGCACCAAAGCCTCCGATCGCGCAATTCGGTTGGCGCGATCGATGGTGGTTAAACCGCACGGCGGCGCAGCAGGTCGCTATAAATTATTGGTTCTTCGAGTCGCACGATGAAGCCTGCACAGCAGCAGATGAAGGTAGATTACGGCTTTCAGCATTGACCACGCCAAAATTCGGTGGTCGTGCCTCTATCTATCAACCGCCCCCGACAGATGAACATGCGTTGGGAGACGTGGTATGGCAGGCGGGTGCCAATTTTCTCTTCGTCTACGAAAGCGTCACTGTCCTTGTCGCGGAGATCGGCGGGAAAGTCTCCGCGGAAACCACACTCCGCATCGCTCAAAAAGTTCGTGAAAAGATTGACAGCGCGTTACTATCAAAATAGTCGCTGCGCTGTCAAATAGATTTAATAGTCTTGATACCACGTTGCGGACTGTTTAGCGACCTTAACGTTTTCACTGCCACCGAACTGACGGTGTTCAAACCACGGTAGCGCGTTTTCCGCTGCAGCGTTGGCGTTCTTGAAGTTGGTTGTCGCCTCATTTTCGAGGAATTTTTTAACCGCGTTCGTATCAGGATAGTAGTTGACGGCTTCCTTCCAGATTGCACGTCCACAGAGGAATCCGCTCGCCCCAGCATCCGTCGCAAGGTTAACGTTCTCAATAAATTCCTCAATATCCACCCCTGCACTAAGAATGACCCACGGTAACGTTGACGTTTCATCCAATTTCTGACAGGCTTCCTTCACTTCAGCGAGTCCGTATGCCGACTCTCCTGCATAAAAACTGGCGTTTTGATACTCCGCCGTATACTTCAGATCGGCGGGGAATTCTAATTTGAGGATGTCAACCTTGTAACTCGGATCTATGAACTCGGCGACACTCCTGATAACGAGGTCGGGTTTCTGTTTTGCGAAGGCGGCACTCTTCGCCGTGCCTTCAAGCGCATAACTCACCAATTCCAACAGGAAGGGTAGATCCTGCTTTTCGCATGCGTCCCCGACGTGCCGAACAAAAGCCTGCTGATGTTCGAGCGTTTCAGCGGAAGCGTCCGGGTGGTAATAGGCGAGAAGTTTAATAGCATCTGCCCCCGCGCGTTGCGCCTTCGCGATGGTCCAGTTTTCGATCGGGTTCGAGAGGCGTTCGTTCTCGGCAACACCTTCACTAACATAACCCGATTCCTCATACGCCAACAGTAAAGCGACATCGCGTGGAATTTCCGTAATAGAATAGGGGTGTCCGTAAATCGGATCGGTGAGAACAGCGGTCGCATTCGGGGTCAGGACCCGAGTGATGAGCGTTTTGATCGCTGCGACATCTTCATACTGGACATCTTCCTTGTCCTTGTCAAGTGCATCTGCGAGTGCTTGTACCATCGAGCCGCGTTGATCAATCGCCATCATTTTAAAGCGACCATTCGCATCCGCGAGTTTCATGATACCCCGCAATTTACCAGAGGAAATATCGTTCATTGAATTCTCCTTTTTCAGTTAGTATTCACGTTCAACAAAAAAATTAATGAGTGCCAAAAACAGCTGCTTTGCCCGTCCGTCTCGGAGGTGGGCATAATCATTTTTAAATTTTCCAGCGGCTTCCTGTAACAATGCTTGAGAACGCCGCTGCGCGTAAGTGATGGATCCATATTTACGCATCAATTCGAGTACACTCTCGACCTCTGCCTCAGTTTTTTCGTCCCGCGGACGTGCCATAATGTCAATCACCTGTTGGGCTTCTACCCGGGTGCAAGCATTGATAAGATGGATGAGGACGAGGGTGCGTTTGCCTTCACTAATATCCCCAGCGATCTCTTTCCCGTACCTACCGACATCGCCGATGAGGTTAAGCACATCATCCTGAATCTGGAATGCGATGCCGAGCTCTTTACCGAGGTCAACGAGTCCGTCTATTTCTGTTTCAGTTGCGCCGCCGATGATCGCACCGACACGACACGGTGTGATACAGGTGTACCAAGCCGTCTTCTGGACGCACATTGTCAAGTAGTCGTCCTCATCGAGACTCCACCGATTATCGCTGACCCAACTTAGTTCGATGTGTTGCCCTTCAACGACCTGGTTACTGAGCTGTATAAATTCAGACAGAATACGGAAGGCGAGTTCGTGTCCGAGAATCTCGGTGTTTCGGTGTAGCATCTCCCACATTTTGCAGTGGAGTGCGTCCCCGACGTTGATCGCCATCGGAATCCCGTGTTTTTGATGAAGGCACGGTTCCCCGCGCCGGAGTTCGGATCCGTCTTCAATATCGTCGTGGATGAGGAGCCAATTCTGTAGGAGTTCGAGCGAGGCAGCGGTATTGACGGCGCGTTCCGGGTTACCACCGAACGCCTCACACATCAGCATACAGAGCGCGGGACGCAACCCTTTCGCAGCGCGACGTGGATAGTCTAACATCATCTGGTACAACTGATGTACGTCCGGGTGCTCGTGGACAGTCGGGAGAAAATCAAAGATACAGGCATCGACCTTACTTTTAATTTCGCTGAGGTATGTGGTGACAAGGTGTTTTGTTGGTGAGATCTCTTGTCCGGTTTTCTGCATTGTTTTCCTTACGTTTGCGCCGTTTTTCTGTTTAACTCAGCCCTCCCATGTCGCCTCGGGGCCTTGAGCAGGAACGTCAATCTTTATCAAGCCTGGATTCACGGATTTCGCTTTAAAATTATACCACACGGCATGATGAAAATCAAATTTTTCGTTGTGCAAAATCCTTGCCCTCGGCAATATCGTTAAATGCCGAGTCTTGTTCCTACAATTCGTCCAGATCAATCGCGATGAACCGGTATCCGAAGGGTTTTATCCGTTCAACCAAGGTCTCTCGCAGTTGAAGGGTACGCGCAAATTGTGCCTCCGAGACCTGTATCCGTAGCACCGGATCGTGGTCAAAGAGTGAGACATCTTCGAGTTGAAATTCGTGGAGGAGCTGCTCAATTTGTGCGAACGCTTCCGGTTTCTCGCGCTGCTCGGTAGTGTTCTCTTTTTCCATTTAGGAACGTCGCCTCCAATCGCTACCTGCCATGAAGCCGCCATCAACGAAAACCATCTGCCCCGTGACGAAATCAGAAGCGTTAGACGCGAAAAAGATCGTTAAACCTGCCAAGTCCTCAGGTTCGCCCCACCGATAGGCGGGTGTCCGATTGAGGATCCATTCGTTCCGACCGTCTTCGCGGGCGGGTGCTGTCATCTCTGTCCTGATAAAGCCGGGTGCGATACCGTTCACCTGAATGTTGTATTCCGCCCACTCTACGGCAAGGAGTTTTGTGAGTTGGAGGAGTCCACCCTTCGCTGCTGTGTAGGCGACACTCGTCGGCAGCCCGATGGCTGAGGTGAGCGATAAGGTGTTGATGACCTTGCCGGACTTCTGTTCTTTCATGACATTACCACACGCTTTCGCGAGGAAGAACGCACCTTTGAGATTGACATCTGTGACGAAATCCCAATCCGCTTCGGTGAATTCCATTGCAGGGTTACGGATATTGACCCCCGCATTGTTAACGAGTATGTCGATTCCACCGAAGGTTTCTACGGTCTCCGCGACGAGTGCGTCGATTTCTGAGAGGTTACCGACATCCGCCTGAATTGGCAAGATGTTTCGACCGGTTTCGTCGGCAAGCCGTTCAGCGATGGGGGTCAACGTCTCAATTTTCCGACCCACGATGGCGAGATCAGACCCCGCACCGGCGAGACCTTCCGCCATCGCAAGTCCGATACCACGGCTCGCGCCAGAGACAATGCTTACTTTACCGTCCAGTTGAAATTGCGCTATCATACCGATAGCAGATGTTTGGTTTGATTTCACTTTTCCTTCCTCTATTCCTTAAATTCCAGCAATTGTTCACCATCAATAACAGTTAATTTTCCGTCGTTCTGTTCAGCGAGAGACGTAAGCAATTTTGCCCCGGCAGCACGTTTCCGGTCAATCTCAAGTCCGACGACATAAATTCTTGCGCGGCTCGAATTCTTTTCTTCAACCCTCTCAAGGATCTTCTGTGTATCTGTTTCAATATATACACCGGAATCTTTCTCCACTTGTGGTAAGCCGTCTGTTACTAAAACGACGATGGAGGGTTCAAATTCTAAAGCAGCTTCGAGTGCCGATAAAACGTTGGTGTCAAGATTGTCCTGGATACTCTCGGGTGTGAACCCTTTCAGATACCTGAACGCACGATTTATGTTTCCCGCATCCGCCGAGAGCATTCTCTTGCTCATAGCTTTCGCTGTATGAGAAAAGACCACGATGTTAAACATATCATCGTTGCCCAACATCATCAAGGAATCCTTGAGAGAGTCTTTCGCTAACGGTAATTTCCCCATTCCGGCGGCTTGCATGCTTGCGGTAATATCGAGGCAGTAGACGACATTTTGGGGCCCGTCGAATTCATTGAGGAAGTCGATGATACCGAGTCGGTCAGAGATACCACTTTTTCCGCCGCCGCCGAGGAGTCCATCGCCGCCGCCTTGCCCCTCGCCACGGAATCGCCCAGACCCGTCGCCGCGCGCTCGGACTCTACCCGTAACGACCCCACGTCCATCGGTACGTCCCGGTTGTGCGATTAACCTACTGAGATTCGAGGCTTCCGCCTCGCGCAATTGGGCGTCCGTCATGACATCAGGAATAACCTCGCTCAAGGGCGCCTTGTTGACTTCCACATCTTCAAGAACGACGCGCGGACTGAGTTTGACGACTTCATCCATCTTGTTCCGAGCGGTCTCAATTTTCCTATCCATTGCATCTCTGGCGAGTTCTTGGTTCGGATCATACATCTTTTTCGTCAGCGGTGGTTTCGGTCTCTGTTTCCGCTTCTTAGGTGCTTCTGCGTCGTTAAGCAGGTCAACTGCAAAAACGTCCGTATTTTCCTCGGCGATTTGATTCAACGGGACGAACAAGTAGATGATGATGATAACCATGTGCAAGATAAGAGATAGCAAAATGACAGACCGCATCCGATTCCTACGCCGTTGTGCGTCAATCCGCCAATTAGTGAGTTGGTTTAACACGGGTTAAGTCCTCCACATTTTATTTTTTTTTGATTTTTCCGTGCGTGGTTTGTTGGGACTCAAAAGCCTGAATCCACGTTTCGCCTTCCGGTGTCAGTTCGTAGTAAGTATGATTACGGTGCTTGATCCATTTGCCTTTAACGATATTTTTTCGATACTGGATTACACGTCCTTGCACCCTTTTGAGTCCGCCGAGTTCCCTTAATTTTCGGTGTCGCTCGTGCGTCTCCTCAAGTGGAATCCTTAAAGTTTCAGCGACAACAATAGAATAGTCCACTCCGAATTCTTGATGGTGTTTTAGTATAAAATAGTCGGTTTCATCAAGTTCGGCGAATTCAGGTGGAAGTGTAGCAGGTGCTGCCGCTATCTCAGTTACCCGGATCTCGTCCCAAGCGACCGCCAATAACCGTTCCGGTCGTAAACCTTGCACCGCGTTGCATGCGTCATGATGGACAGTTATCGTGCCGTCCTCCTTGAAATAGCCGGTAATGGGGTCATCTTCTTGTGGAGAACAACACTTGGCGATTTTATAGGTAAGTTCAGGGGTCATGCGCTTGCCGATTTAGAATTGTCGTTACGGTTTTTCCAATGCTCTGTGTCCGATGTCATTCCGAAAATGAGCTTTGTTAAATTGGATCTCGGAGACACCGTGATATGCTTGTTGAATTGCGTTGTGTAATCCATCGGCGACAGCGGTGACACCCAATACTCTACCGCCAGCCGTGACGATGTTTTTACCATTATATGCTGTGCCTGCATGAAAGACGTTAACGCCATCAATCGCGTCGGCATCCTCAAGTCCGGTGATAACCGCGCCTGTTTGATATGGATCTGGATAGCCGCCTGAAGCCATAACGACACACGCTGCCGCCTCATCGGACCACTGAACATCAGCGTGCTGTTCAAGCGTGCCATCAATGCAGGCAGTGAGTAACGGTACCAGATCACTTTTAAGACGTGGCAAGAGTACCTGTGTCTCTGGATCTCCGAACCGGCAGTTGAATTCGAGCACTTTCGGTCCCGCATCTGTAATCATCAGCCCAACGTATAGCACACCTTTAAAGGGGCTGCCGATGTCCGTCATCCCTTTGATCGTTGGATAAACGACGTGCTTCATGACATAGTCATGCAATTCTGGTGTAATAACAGGGGCAGGGGAATAGGCTCCCATGCCGCCGGTATTTTTGCCGGTATCTCCATCGTGCGACATTTTATGATCCTGTGAAGAGACGAAAGGGAGGCAATATGTGCCATCGGTTAGAACGGTAAAAGAGGCTTCCTCGCCGATCAATTCTTCCTCAATCACCACGCTATCACCTGCGTCGCCGAATGCCCTGTCCACCAAAATAGTTCTGACGGCTTGCAATGCCTCTTTGAAGGTGCGTCCGGGGATAACGCCTTTGCCTGCGGCGAGTCCGTTTGCTTTAATGAAAACAGGTCTATTCTGATCTTCGATATAAGCCATCGCGGATTCGGCATCCGTAAAGGTCTGATGTTCCGCTGTCGGGATTCCGTTTTCGAGCATCAACCGCTTGGCGAAGTCTTTGCTCGCTTCCAAACGCGCGGCACGTTTATCGGGTCCAAATGCTTTCAGCCCGCGCTCGTTAAAAACATCAATGATACCTTCCGCTAACGGTGCTTCGGGACCGACAACAGTTAATGCGATATTTTCCGATTCCGCCCAGTCTACCAAGTCGGTAAACCGATCTGGCATTGGGATAATTTCTGCGATTTGCGCGATGCCGGCATTACCGGGTGTGCAATAGATTTTTTCAACGAGTCGGCTCTGTGCAAGTTTCCAGACAAGTGTATGCTCACGTCCGCCTTGCCCGACGACCAGAATTTTCATGTTCCACATCCTTTTTGATTGTATTATATCACACAACATTCCAGAAATCAAGCGTTTTTATTTGACAAAGCGCATCGTATAAGTTATGCTAATCATACGCGAGATATTGCACGCGCAAAAACCTATTGGCAAGCGTATAAGGAGATACACGCATGAGAAAATATCGAACATGGCACGAAGTCTTAATGGAAGACTTGGCGGACCCAGCAGAAGCAATTAGCTATCTTGACGTGTCCCTGGAGGAATATCAGATGGATGGAGATATCCCTTTCTTTTACAAAGGGATTCGGAATGTTGTTGAAGCACAGGGCGGGGTTGCCGCGATCGCCAAACGCGCTGCGATGTCGCCAGAAACGCTGTCGAAAATCCTTTCAAGCGAAGAAGCACCACATCTTGACACCTTTGCGACGATTCTCAAGGCACTCGGATGCAGGCTTTCAATCGAACCCCTAAAAGCCGAGGGCTGTGATGCAGATCGCGTTGACGTGGATACTTCGGTTGCGCCAATAGAGGGCATCACATCTGAAATGGTATTGTCCACGGATAACAAATAAGACGGCTTTGGACATCATACAAAGCCGCGACCCGAAAGAAATCGTTAATGCGTAATACACACCAACGAGAACTGCAATTCCACAGGACCCAAAACGGAAGAGAACCTTTCACCGAATGGCTTGAATCCATTCCGGATCGGAAGACACAAACCAGAATTCGAGGACGACTTGACAGGGTTGAAGCTGGTAATTTTGGTGATTGCCAATCTGTTGGGGATGGTGTTTTTGAATTGCGACTCCATTTTGGGCAAGGCTATCGAATTTATTTCGGTGAAGTGGCTAACACAATCGTGCTTTTGCTCTGTGGCGGTGAAAAATCATCGCAGACACGGGACATTGAGCGCGCAAAAATCTATTGGCGAGCGTATAAGGAGATACATTCATGAGAAAACTAAGAACATGGCGCGAATATCTAATCAAGCAACTTGCTGAAGACTGGGATGCGGCACTTGACTATATTCAATTCGCAATGGAAGAATACCAAGTTGATGCGGACACTAAAGTATTTCTGTTAGCACTCTACACCTTTGTAGAAGCACAAGGTGGAGCTGCCGAGGTTGCCAAGCGAGCCGCCATAGCACCAGAGACCCTGTCGAAAACCCTTTCAAGCGAAGAAGCACCGCACCTTGACACCTTTGTGGCTATTCTCAAAGCACTCGGATGCAGGCTTTCAATCGAACCTCTAAAAGCCGAGGACTGTGGTGCAGATCGCGCGGACGTGGATACTTCGGTTGCGCCGATAAAGGACACCAAACCTGAGATAGCACTCGCGATAGATAATAAATAGAAGCACTTTCACCACTACACGAATCAATAATGCACAACATACATCCTCAAGAATTGCAATTTTATCAGACTTCGAGCGGAAGTGTCCCTTTTATTGAATGGTTTAATGGGTTTCAAGACCAGAGAACACAGACAAGAATCCAGAAACGACTGCAGCATTTTGAACACGGCAATTTTGGGGATTGCCAATCTGTGGGAGAAGGTGTCTTTGAGCTGCGTCTCCATTTTGGACCGGGTTACCGTATCTATTTTGGTAAAATTGACAACACCATCGTTCTTCTGCTCTGCGGTGGCGATAAATCATCACAGACCCGAGATATTGCACGCGCAAAAACCTATTGGTTGGAACATAAGGAGACAACACGATGAAAGAATATCCGAAATGGCGTAATTTTTTACTGGAGCAACTTGCCAGACGTGAGGCGGCGATTGATTATCTCCACATCACATTAGAAGAATACCAAGCTGATGGCGATACATCTTTCTTTCTAAAAGAAATCCAAACAGTTGTAGAAGCACAAGGTGGAGCTGCCGAGGTCGCTAAGCGATCCACCATAGCACCAGAGACCCTGTCGAAAATCCTTTCAAGCGAAGAAGCACCGCATCTTGACACCTTTGCGACGATTCTCAAGGCACTTGGATGCAGGCTTTCAATCGAACCCCTAAAAGCCGAGGGCTGTGATGCAGATCGCGTGGACGTGGATACTTCAGCTGCTCCGATAGAGGGCATCACATCTGAAATGGTATTGTCCACGGATAACAAATAAGGAGGCTTTGGGCATCATACAAAGCCGCGGCGAAAAAGAAAGCATTCATGCGCGATATACAACCACGAGAAATAGAAGCTTACAGAACACAAAACGGGCGTGAACCTTTCACGGAATGGTTTAGCACACTTCGAGATACAAGGGCACAAAGCAGAATTCGGGCCCGACTTGTCTCTCTTGAACACGGAAATTTTGGTGATTACCGCTCTGTCGGTGGTGGTGTTTTTGAACTCCGTATCCACATCGGAGCAGGCTATCGCGTCTACTTTGGTGAGATAGATAGAACAATTGTGCTTCTGCTCTGTGGTGGTGACAAGGCATCGCAAACGCGGGACATTCAACGCGCAAAAACCTATTGGCAACAATACAAGGAGACACGAACATGAGAAAATACCGAAAATGGAGAGAAATTCTAATTGAACAACTCGCCGCTGACCCACCAGCTGCTATCGGATTCCTCCAAGCAGTTATGGAAGATTATCAAGTATTCGGGAATCCTGCTGCTGTAATGAGTGCGATTCAGGCAGTTGTAGAATCACAAGGCGGGGTTACAGAGGTCGCCAAACGCACCGGTATGGATCCGCAAACCCTTACAAGAGTGCTATCCAACCAAGACGTGCCGCGAGTTGACACACTTAGAATAATTCTTACTGCACTTGGATGTCGGCTTTCAATTGAAAAAATAACAGATGAAGAAAGGGCATCTTACATTGCGCCCACTGGAGAAACGGAAGTTCCGAAATTCGCAAATGAACAGACACAACTGACTGAATCGGAGACATCTCAGTAACAAAAATCAACGACTATTAAAAATTAAAGCAACTTTAAGATTTACTATAGACAATTTTTAGAGCTTTTGTCCATGACTTAGTTTTCGGTTACAACAACAGACAGCACGGCACTGGCTACAGACAAACAATAGACACGCCGCAGTCCCGCCTCTCATTTAGCCTACAGCGGGAGGAGGTTTTGAATTATGCACACATACACATTTTCACAACTCTCGGAAGAGACGCTTAAGACACTCGTAACGTTGGATGGAAAGTACATCCCCCCAGAAGCATGGGAGAAAATGCAAATAGTTCTCACTGCAGAAGAGGGCAGACAGCTGGAAGAACTCAAATCAAAATTGCGTCACCGTCACCTACTTGTCATGAACGAAGCGACTCTCTGGGCGCGCGCGATTTATCCGATGTTGATGCTTGCAGAACAAGGAAATGTTCAAGCATGGAGTAGTGTACCATTAAAAGCCACATACCCGACGTTTGAATTGGAAGGTGAGGCAGATGGGGTGCTCGCCCCTTCTCTCGGTGGGAGAATTCAACCGCCTTATTTGATTGTGCATGAAGCGAAGCGCGGTCTGCATGCGCCGGATCCGCTGTACCAGCTCTGCGGTGAGATGCTTGCCGCCGCATGGCTCAATTGGGAACGAGCCCCAAATCCCGAACAAGAAATCTTCGGATGCTACACGGTTAATGACAGTTGGGTATTCGTACGCGGTGTCGTCAGCGATATTGAAACTGACAAGCCAAGACTCACACTTGAATTTTCACCGGATTACAACGGGATTTTGGACGCAGAACAGATCGTCCAACTTCTGAAGTTTATCGTTGCCAAGCACTTAAAGGAGCTAAATAATGGCTGAACAACATTACGAACTCGCGCATGTTTTTAGTGAACCCTCTCGGAGAGTAAATGACGCGCGCGCTGGTGGACTACGCGATGTCAATACACCTTACGATTTTCCGGGGTATTCCGAGGCAGAATGGCGCGAAAAAGCCGATGCCTTACGCCAGCAAATTCGCGTCGCTAACGGCTTGATACCAGCACACGAGTCAACGCCACTGAATGTTGAGATTTTCGGGAAGATTGAACGCGAAGATTACAGCGTGGAGAAGGTCTATTTTGAACCGTTTCCTGGGTTCTTCACAACTGGAAACCTCTACCGTCCACTTGGAAAGCCGGGGCCGTTTCCGGGGATCGTGAGCCCTCACGGACACTGGGGACGCGGCAGGCTCGAGAGTATCGAGCGCGGTTCAATCCCTGGACGTTGTATCAACTTCGCAAAACAGGGATACGTTATCTTCTCCTACGATATGCTCGGCTATAATGATAGTGGTAAACAGATTGAGCATCGTTACGGTGGCGCGCGCGAAGGTCTTTGGGGATTAAGCGCGATGGGCCTTCAACTCCAGAACGGTATCCGTGCCATCGACTTTTTGCAAAGTTTGGCAGACGTAGATGCAGAACGTATCGGTTGTACAGGTGCGTCCGGTGGTGGAACGCAGACCTTTATTTTAACAGCAGTAGACGAGCGCGTGAAGGTCTCAGCACCGGTCAATATGATCTCTGCAACGATGCAAGGCGGGTGTCTCTGTGAAAACGCGCCGAACCTCCGTTTAGATGTCAGCAACCTCGAAATCGGTGCGTTGATGGCACCGCGTCCGCTTCTGCTCGTGTCAGCGACCGGGGATTGGACGGTAAAAACACCAACCGTTGAATATCCTGCTATCCGAAGTATCTATGAACACTTTGAAGCGGAAGATAAGATCCATCAGGTTCAGGTAGATGCGGAGCATAACTACAACAAGGAGAGCAGAGAGGCGGTATATGCTTGGTTCGCGAAATGGTTCTTGGGAGCAGAGGACGCTTCGGCGTTTAAAGAGGTCGAATTTCAGGTTGAGACGGATGATGACCTATTGGTCTTCTCGGAACGTGAGATGCCATCGCATGCATTGAAACAGGAAGATTTTCTACCGGCTTGGGTCGCGCGCTCCGAACAAGCGATCGAAAATCGGAAACCGACAGACGAAACAGAACTTCGGACGTTCCAAGAAGAGATGGAAAGCGGATTGCAACACGCACTCGGATTGCAAGTTCCAAAGATCACGGATATAGCATTTGTTGAACCGGAGGGTGCATTTCCGACGACCTACCAAACGAACCTCTCTGCAAGACATCTCGTCATCGGTAGAAAAGGTGTCGGTGATACGATCCCTGCTATCTTGTTTAGTCCAGAGCCGCAGGTCGGACACGATCCGGTCGTGTTGATCGTTCATCCAGAAGGCAAGGAGAAATTGATTGATACGGAGACCGGTGAACCGTCGAGACTCATCACGGATCTGCTCAGTGCCGACCGAAAGGTGCTGCTCATTGATGTCTTTGGTGTCGGTGAACATGCGGATTACAATAGACCGGAAGATACCGCCTTCTTCACGACCTATAACCGTACCGCTGCAGCACTCCGCGTGCAAGACGTTGTAACGGCACTGCATTGTTTTACAGGTAGAGGCGATGTCTCAGAGGTAAATCTGATTGGGATCGGCGAAGCAGGATTGTGGGGGCTACTTGCGGCTGGATTTACCGATGTTAAGAACGTTGTTATAGATACAGCTGGATTTGATAACAGCAGCGACGACGCGTTTTTGAAGACCTTACCGATACCGAGCATCCGTCGAACTGGCGATTTTAAAACAGCCGGCACACTCGTTGCCCCACGAAACTTAATTCTCCACAACACGGGTAATGTGTTTGAAACAGCGTGGATACGCGATGTGTACGGAAACATCGGTGCAAGCGACGCGCTGCTTGTATCGGAAGATCCATTGTCTGATGAAGAGATTGTTGGGCGGGTAACGTCAGCGTAGGATAGGACTTACGCCCCCCTCGTAGGGGCGAGGTTACCTCGTCCGCTGCAAAGTGTCTCATTAATTTTGAAATCCACTAAAAAATATAGGGCGGACCTTATGTCGGGTCCGCCTCGATATTTGCATACACGATTTAATCACGCTGAATCGGAAAATGGATTCCCTATGAGAGGTTATATCCACGTTCGTTGTGTTGCGAGAGATCGAGTCCCATCCGTTCTTCATCCTCTTCAACGCGTAAGCCGACTGTGGCATCAACGATTTTAAGAATGATAAACGAGAGTACACCACTCCAAATGAGTGTAATAACAATGCTAAGGAACTGCGCCCAGAGCTGCCTGCCTATGGTCATACCTTCAGCCAATCCGCTACCACCTAAGCCTTCAGCGACAAAAACGCCAGTCAACAGTGCGCCGACAATTCCGCCGATGCCGTGAACGCCGAATGCGTCAAGCGAATCGTCATAGCCGAGTTTCGACTTCAGGCTGGTCGCGCCCCAGTAGCAGACGACCCCAGAGACCGCACCGATAACGAGTGCCCCCATAGGACCGACGAAACCGGAAGCAGGTGTGATAGCGACCAATCCAGCGACGGCACCCGTCACAATACCCAATGCGCTCGGTTTACGGTGTACCGCCCATTCAACAAACATCCATGTAATCGCAGCGGTAGCAGTTGAGATTTGCGTGACGAGCATCGCCATCCCAGCAATTCCATCCGCGGCAACCGCACTGCCAGCATTGAATCCGAACCAACCGACCCAAAGCATAGATGCCCCGACGACAGTAAGCGTCAAGCTGTGCGGTGGCATAGCGGAAGTACCGTATCCGATCCGTTTGCCGACCAAGATCGCAGCGATAAGGGCAGCGATCCCTGCATTGATATGTACAACGTTTCCGCCTGCGAAGTCGAGTGCGCCGATAATATCACCAAATAGCGAACCGTCGCCAGCCCATGCCATGTGGCAGAGCGGCGCGTATACGACTATCGACCATAGGATGGAAAAAATCAACATCGCCGAGAACTTCATCCGTTCAGCGAATGCCCCAGCGATCAACGCCGGTGTGATAATAGCGAACGTCATCTGGAAAGTAATAAAAACGGTTTCGGGAATATCACCCGATAGTGAGTCTACAGTCACACCACGTAGGAACATGGTGCCGAGTCCACCGACAAAGGAGCCGAGCGTAATTTTCCCTGCCTCCATACCAGCGGTATTAAAAGCGAGACTATAACCGCATATTATCCATAAGATCGTCATCAACCCTGTCAATGCGAAGCACTGCATGAGAACAGAGAGTACATTTTGGACGCGGACGAGCCCGCCATAGAAGAGTGCGAGTCCGGGGATCGTCATAAATAGGACGAGAGCCGTTGAGGTAAGCATCCATGCGGTATTACCGGAATCAGGCGTTGCTGCATCCTGCGCCATCGCCAAACTCGGCAGCCCACAAATCAATAGAATGACAATTAACGTTCCAATTCGTGTATAAGCAGTTCGCTTTCCTGCTAATAGTGATGCACAGCGTTGTTGCATCGGAATCCTCCATAATATTCACAAGCCGATATTGCTTGCTTGGTTGTTTCTGTAAAGACAGACAACTTTGTCTGTCCTTCAATTTTTGTAATCGCGGGATTGTTATGTTGACCCGCGGTTCGTTTTTCAGACCAAAAGCGTTACGAAGTACGCTTGAAGACGGGGTTACAAACCCCGCCTGTAAAGAAGTTGCGTAAGTCTTGTTAACAGGACATCTGTATTGTATCACACATTAATTTTACGTAGCAAAAAGGGGAACACCCACAAGACCGGAAGTCAACTCAGGGATGTAAGTGAAACTTCCTGTGGGTGGTCCCTATTAGATTTGTAGCGCAAAGGCTACCGAACAAATACGTTAGCGCATTGCGGAGACGTTAAAGTCGGGATAGGCACTCGCGCCGTGCTCCTCATAATCGAGCCCTGCCTGTTCTTCTTCTTCTGTGACCCGCAAGCCTGTAACCGCTTTAATTGCGGAGAAAAGAATAAATCCGGTAACGAGGCACCATACGAGAACGGCGACAACACCGACGATCTGTGCCCAGAGCAATTCAAATCCACCACCGTAGAAAACGCCTTTTGAGTCTTCTGTGTTGGCAAAAAATCCGAGTAGGATTGTCCCGACAGCACCACACGTGCCGTGAACGGAGATCGCGCCAACAGGGTCATCAATCCGCAAACGTTCAAACATTAGCACGCTCAAGACAACGACAATACCGCCGATTGCACCGATAATTGCGGCATCTCTTGGACCCACGGAAGCGCAACCTGCAGTAATCGCGACCAAGCCGGCGAGTGCCCCGTTAAGAGACATGCCTGCGTCGGGTTTACCGAGCATTATCCACGCGGTAATCATTGCAGTGATAGCACCAGCGGCGGCGGCGAGGTTCGTCGTTACGGCGATACTTGAAATCTCAACAGCGTCTGCCCCCATCTGGCTACCGGGGTTGAATCCGAACCAACCCAACCATAAAATAAAAACCCCGAGTGCAGCAAGCGGGAGATTGTGCCCAGCAATCGGCCTCGGATTTCCGTCATTATCGTATTTACCGAGACGTGGACCTAAGACAACAGCACCTGTGAGTGCAAGCCAGCCACCGGTTGAGTGGACGACTGTCGAACCTGCAAAATCGGACATCCCCAAGTTTGACAACCAACCGCCACCCCAAATCCAGTGCCCAACGATTGGATAGATGATACCGGTGATGAAGACACTATAGATGAGATAACTTTTAAACTGTGTACGTTCCGCCATTGCCCCGGAGACGATAGTTGCGGCGGTAGCGGCGAAAACGAGTTGGAAAAGCCACGCGGCGTGCGTCGGCACGGAACTCCATTCCAAGGAAGCAAACGCTGTGGAATCCGCCGGTACGAACCATCCACTCGTCCCCATAAATACGTTTCCGGTCCCGAACATAATCGCGAAACCGATTGCCCAGTACGCGATGGATCCCATCGAGAAATCCATTAGATTTTTCATGAGGATATTGACAGCGTTCTTGGCACGCGTGAACCCTGACTCCACCATAGCGAATCCTGCCTGCATAAAGAAGACGAGGAACGCTGCGAGCAGCACCCATAGGGTATCTGCCATATACTTCGCATCAGAAACCTTTTCACCCTCAATAGAGCCGTTTAAGGCGAAAACATTTAGACTCAGGAGGCACGTGAGAATAAAAACGGATATGATAACCTTTTTTTTCATTTTTCAGAATCTCTCCTTTGCGTCAATCTATTTTGAAAACTGGAGATGTTCACCGCGAACCGTAAGACCGTTGTGTTGTCCCCGGTTCGCGATAATATCGACCAATTTTTATTTTTTACCACGTGCGGACGAAAGTCATTCTGCCGGTAAGTCCGGTCTCCTCATCACCTTTTTGCGTTTCAAATCCGACAAAAACACCGAGGGTATTATTTTCGCCATAACCGACATTCGCACGACCCCCAACAACCATGCTACTCAGTCCACCTTCATCGCCTAAACCGGTCGTTACTTCTACCTGTGGACCGATAGCAATCGTATCGTTGAGCGAATAGAGAATGAAGTCGCGTGTATAGATCGAATCGTCGCCGTAATCAAAAGGCGAGTTGAAGAACCCTTGAATCCAGGATTCAAAATAGATGGAACCGGCGGTGAGATAGGTAAACAGTTGCGGTGCGATCAAGGAAGAGGGTCCGTCGGCTGCGGCGTAATCGAAACCGATACCTACCATCGGGAGGAAACTCAGCGACAGGGAATCGCTATCAACGACTGGAATACCGAGACCGAAGTCTAATTCACCGAACGTTCCGACGACATAAATATCGGTATCGAAGGAGAGACCACCGAGGAAATCTGGCGCATGGCTCGCACCGACCCAGATCTGCGTTCCCAAACTATCGGTATCGGTTCGGAACCATCCGGAGGCACCTGATGCTTCTTCTTCTGCCATCTCTTCTTCACCCATCTCATGGGCATCCGCGTAAACCATCGGAACACTACCAATTGCAAAAATACTAACCATCACCAACAAACGAACGAACCAAACAGTATGCGTTTTCATTAAAGTAAATTCTCCTTTATGTGCATCTAAAATGCACTTACAGCCTGTGTAAATTTGAGCGACGTACATTCACGGTGCTAACGATGCGAATCCAAAATTTCAATACAGAAGAAATAGGTCGCTTGACTCTGCGGTCAACTTGTGATATAGTGTTTCTCGCCTGCACAAACGGCAGGTTTTTTACCAGTATCAACTTATGCACCTATTTTTCTTAAAGCAAAACCTGTGCCAATTAACAGTTTGCATCACAGCGAGAACCGTTAGACCCTTCGGTTCACTTATCTTTCAGTTGCCGGTAATGTAAGCATCACAAGCGTTTAACCGATAATAGATGACGGATAACTCCCCGCGTGAGACGAACTCGTAAAACCGATAACGCATAACGGATAACGCCCACTGTGAGGCAACTCGCAAAAAAAATGCTGAAATTTTCAACAGAAGATTGCCCAAAAAAGATGCAAATCGTGATTTTGAGTGCCGTTGTGATGTTCGGGACAGTACTCCGTTTTTGGAACTTGGGACAGTGGAGTTTTTGGATTGACGAGGTCTTCACAGTCAGAGACGCACAAAACCTCTCGTTCGACAGTTTTCGCGCCATTCCGAACCCGATTCCGTATCTTGCGGTAAAATTATCAATCTTGATCGGTGGGAATAGTGAATGGGGGAGCCGTCTGATTCCGTGCCTCGTCGGGATCGTTTCAATCCCTGCTGTTTTCGGGTTGGGACGCACACTGTATAATTGGCGTGTTGGACTTTTTAGCAGTGCGTTTGTGGCGTGTGCGAGTTGGCATCTATTTTGGGCACAGAACGCTCGCTATCCGGTCTTTACTTTTCTGTTTGCCATTTTGACAGCGTGGTGCTTCTATCTATCTCTGGAGCGAGATTCGACACTTCTGATGATAGGCGCGCTTGCCTGCTGTTTGTGTCTCATTCTTTCACATACACTCTCGGCTGTCATCGTGCCGGCGTTAGCGGTTTACGCTGTCATCTGTCTATTAGAAAAATCAGATCGGAAGCGATGGTTAAACCTGCTCATCTTCTTTATCCCATTCACGCTGCCTGTATTTGTCTTAGCATTTCCAGAGGTTCGCGGCTATCTTTTCTCTGGCTGGGGACGCAACGAATGGCAACGCAGTCCGCTCTACATTATCCTAACGCTTGTGCAGGGTGTGAGTGTTCCGATAGCCGTAACTGCTTTTTTCGGTGCCGTTTCGACCCCATTTAATAGATCAACGCGCTTTTTAGTCTGTTATGCCGGTGTGCCGCTGGTACTCTTTCTCGTCGCCTCGCAGCTTCAGAACGTCGCTGGTTATTACCTGTTCTGGACGACTGCGGGTTATTTCATTCTCGCGGGCGTTGCGTGTGAACAGATATGGAAAATGGTGGAGGACAAGACCACCAACAGACTCGGTCTACTTGTCCCTTGTGTGTTAATCGTAACGCTGCTCTCACAAGATTATCTCTACTTCAAAATTGAGAACGGCGGAAGACCGAAATGGCGAGAGGCGTTTGCAGCCATCCAAACGGAGAAACAACCCGCCGATAAAGTCGTACTTTCAGAACCTGAGATGGGTAAATACTATCTTCCAGAATTGACATCTGTTTACATCGGTGGGCTATTAGAGAATCCGGAAGCGTTTGAAAAAGCGTGGGAAGATTCAGGGAGAGATCGGTTATGGTTCGTCGTGGACGTGGCAAGTTTTAATGTTTTTGATGCAAACGAAAACGTCCGCAGTTGGATTCGCCAACGCGGACATCTCATAAAAACATTTCCCGCCTTCTCACGTGCGAAAGACAGAACAATTCATATCTATTTGTTGGAATAAATATGATTCATGAATTTTCAGGATTAGAGCCCCAACTGATAACTGAAAATTATTAAGCTTGCTATCTGGGGCAAATTGTGATAGACTACTCTCAATATTGAAGTGTATGATATTGAAAAGTGATAATCTACCAAGGCTTAAATGTTCCCTATTGTACCTCATGCATGTTATTACACGAAAACGCCTAAACGAGTTTGCCCAGAAACATCCGAATTCCCGAGTATCACTTGAACATTGGTATCGCTTAATGAAAAGGAGCCACTTCTTATCGTTTGCTGAGCTGCGTACGGTGTTCCCCCATGCTGATCAAGTTGGAAAACTAACGGTTTTCAACATTGGTGGCAATAAGGCGCGTCTTATTGCCGCAATACACTACAATCGCCAAAAAGTCTATATTCGTGTAGTGCTAACACACAACGAATATAACAAAAGCAAATGGAGAGAATGAACCATGGTAACGGAAGTACAAACTGCTGAAAATATATGGCCACTACTAACAAAAGTTGTATTTGTTCCCCATGCCCAAAGTGAATACCAACGACTTACGGAAGTGTTAGATAACTTAATCGATGTCGTAGGTGAAGATGAAGATCATCCGTTAGCTTCTCTGATGGAAGTCATCGGCGTGTTGATAGAAAAATATGAAGACGAACACATCCCAGAACTGACAGAAATATAACTTGTTGGGAATCAACGCCGAATGCTCGTTTGGCATTCAAAAGGGGTGAAACCGATCTGAAGAGAGGTTAGGACTTACATAATTGGTCATCAAGATAGTAGACACACGGCGTGTATTGTTCCGCGCGGACAAGCGAAGCGGTCTATTACTTTTGCCTAACTCGTAAAGAAAATTTACTTTATGTGTCTAAACCTTCCCGGAAAGCGTTAAAACTTTCTGCTATGGAAGCTTCCAGACTCAGTTCTTTGAGACGATTCAGGTCAGCAATCGCTTCAAGGCGCGGCTTTACGGCGTTGACATCCGCGGTCGGAAAACGGGCACGAAGCACAACAAGCATGTTTTCAATCGTGGCATCACGCGCACCGCGTTCCATACCGCGTTCCATACCGCGCTGGATTACAAGTTCATAAAAAGGAGATTCTTGCATGATTTCCTCCAATATAGGGTCCTTAAAAAAATCAGGTGGATGTACTAAACTGCCGAAAAGCGAGAGCGCAAATAAAAGCGTTGCCCGCATCTTTCTGTCAACATCGGCTATCTGTGTTGTCTCTATACACTTTTCTACCCAAGCTTGAGGGGTCATATCTGCTGGATGTTTCATCAAAGCCATGAAAGGCAGTAAACCAACAGCTTCAGGATCCAAAAACGCTTCACCCGGTAACTCATATATCCGGACGACATTATACTGAAACCACCCACCACCCCGTTGCTCATTTCCATACCTATAGAAACCAGGGTCGTTTTGTCCCGCCGGGGGGCGGAAATACAACACTGTTGAATAAACGTTCTTCTCATGCTCAAGAGACAGGAAACTTGAATACGCCAGCATCCGTAGAGGCATCGGTTTATGTGTGCTATCGTCGGTTTGTGCCTCTATATGCAGCATCGCCTCCTCGTCGGGTAGACGGATATGAAACGTCATATCGCTGTGATGCATCCGAACCGTGGTGTGCTCTGTAGCCAGACGCTTTCCGACTTCCACTTCTGGTGTCTTCAGCACTAACGCTGCCAACGCGTATGGAAACTCCCCGGTGACATGCTTGAAGATTTCATCATAATACGGCATACGAGTATTATACCCGCCTTTATGGAGAAAAGTCAAGATTTTTTGTCACTTTTCATTTACCCTCATTTTCTTTTCCCGGGTTGTGTTGAAGGAACCAAGAGTCACCTGCCATAGACAACAACAGTATATGTCGCAAATATACCCAAAAAGCCGCTGATCTCAGAATCCACAAAATAAATCTCCGATATACCACCGTCAACAACCGCAGCCCTGATGCTTGCATCGCCAGCGGCAATCAAACCGAAAATAGAAGTCGCGCTACTGCTACCAACCTTTAGACGCTGAATATCAAACTCGCCTGGATTGACAGCTACTGGGGCTTGAACATTTGTAGCAACTATTCCTACTACGGGCGACCCCGTAGAAAACGCGCCACACCCCGTAAATAAAACAGATAACAGCAAAATCGCGATACTGCTTTGAAACACAATAGATTGAATGTGTTTGATCATGATAAAAACATCTCCTTAAATTTTAAAAATTGTTGCATTGTCTGAATGCAAGTCGCATTAGCAAAAACACCTACAAAAACTCATCTCTTTTATCAAACTCACGTTAATAGAAATGGACGTTAAAAGTAGCTGCTATCGTAATAACATTACTCTCAGATGTTTCATTGAAAGTCTGCCCAGTCCAAGGATTCCATGCACTGGTATAGGTATCCGTATACCTAATGTACCCCAATCCTAACTCAAGAGACAGATGATCGCGCAACTGGTAACCGATACCACCTGATATTGAAAGAAGACTATCCTGATCGCCACTTGCATATCCAAGTAAGCCTGTTAGGTAATAGTCTGAGTTTCGGTCAATGAAGTACATAAATCCAAGACTCGGTATAATGCTTGGAACAGTCGATGAAAGATAGATCGTCAGTTGATCAGACATGCCATAACCGAGTTTACCAGACGTGGCAAAACCTGTGGCTGAACCTTCGATAGCGCCACCACTCGCGACTGCTGCGTATCCAACACCAATGCCCAAGAGCAACCCTTAGCGTTCCCCGTCAAACAATTGCGCGTCGGTTACAAGCGGTGTGCTACAGACTAACAATACTATCAAAGTTGTTAACAACCAAAAACGTCCGTTCATTTTCATAAAATATTTCCTTTTTAGGTAGAATCTATACAAGAGAGTTTTTCCTAAAATGATGATACGACCATGGTCCCTCTAACCGTTAGTGTATCATACGCAATTATTTAACAAAAAGTCTAACATATATTAGAAAACCTGTCAAGAAAAATCAACCTAATTTTCTTGACAGAGCCAAA
>JAJDXV010000048.1 GCA_022823085.1 Candidatus Poribacteria bacterium | reverse complement strand
AAAGTGTGCCTCATAAAGCGTTTTTATCATCTTTTGAAACACGCGTGCGACCTGCTTGAGGGTGCGGTTTTTATTTTTCAGTTGCAACGCAATGCGTTGTAAAGTAGAATGTAAGTCCATCCTTATGCCTCCTTTTGTTTTTTACTTATAGGATAACATAAGGATGGATTCATGAAAAAAGAAAAGAGCGCGATGCTTTTTGGTCTCGGAAACGACCAGATATTTGTGAAATCTAAAATAACAAACAGTTAACTGGCACAAGTCGTTAATTTTATAGGTTTATACACTGGATAAATAACAACCTATAACGGAGAATTTACATAATGGCATGTGAAACGCTAAAGCAGAAAATCCATGATACGCTCAAAACCGGATACTTCAGCGATGCAAAAGATTTTGTGGATGTTTCCGACGGTTCCGCAGATCATGTCCATATTGTCATTGTCAGCCGAAAATTCAATGGACACACCATGGGAAACAGAACCGATATCATCTGGGATGAATTGGTAAAGCATCTTTCTCAAGAGGAATGGGGACACGTATTCCTCTCTATTGGTGTGCTTCCGGAAGAGGTCATTCTCCAGTAACCGAGGTAGAAGTATGGCATCTGAAATGCTAAAGCAAAAAATTCACGACACGCTAAAAGCAGGCTCTTTCCCCGATCCAGACTACTTCGTTGACGTTTTCGACGACGATGACGAACACATCCGCATCCTCGTCATCAGCCGCAAATTTGACATCCATGAATACAAACGCTCAGAACGCGAAGACCGGATATGGGAGGACATTGTCCAAGTGCTGTCTGAAGATGAACTTGAAAGCATTTCTCGTATCGTCGCCGTGAACCCTGAAGAAATCAAAATTTATACCTAACGCTAAATACAAAAGGAAAACTATGAATCACATTGAATTTTCTCAAGCAAAACTCAACTTTCTTACAAACCTATAAAAAAGTAAAATTTAATTTGCAATCGTAAACAGGATAGGGTATAATTAACATTAACATTCCCCCATAGCTCAGTCGGTAGAGCAGATGGCTGTTAACCATCGTGTCGGCGGTTCGAGTCCGTCTGGGGGAGTTTCGATTTGCTGGCGGGCTTTGTGGTCAAGGTTCGTCAGCAAAAATTTTTAACCTGTTCCCGTCCAAACTCACCCGACTTCTCCAATGGAGGTCAACATGCCCAAGAAATTCACCGATGCCCAACTTGATGAACTCTTAGCCAAAGGCTACTTAATTGTCCCCGACTACTATTCAGGTGAACAACTCGCGGAGATGCAAGCTGCCCAACGCCGTGTACTCCCGACATGGGAAGAAGTTAAGGATGACCCACCCCCCGGTAGCGCGATTTTGACCGAATTTCCGCCCGCTGAAATGGCGTTATTACGCGGCATCGTGGATCACGATGCATGGGAACTCGCACGTAAATTCCTGAAAACGGAACATATTCACTTCCGTGCAGGGTGCATGATTGCACGCTACCCCGGATTTAAAGGGCCAGGTGTCGGTAGCGATCCAAACAATCTGCACATTGATAACGGCAACAACTCACTGCTACCGCAGTCCGAGAGTGCTCCTGAATTCGGACAACTCGGCTTTTGGGTACACCTTGAGGATGTAGACGAAGACCAAGCACCGCTTAGACTCCTTGCGAAGGAACACGGACGCGACACCTCCAAATACGAACCGCTTGTTTGCAAAGGCGGAACGCTCTGTATCTTCAACAACTATACCCTGCATTCCGCAAGCGACTATTTGCGGGAAGACGGACAACGTTTCACATGGGGATTCGGTCTCGGACGCGCAGACCACTATTGGGAAGGCTTCCGACACTACACAGACAAAGGACGAAATCCGACCTTCTCGAAATTCATCGGGACGTTGACCGCAGCAGAGCGCGAAGTTTTTCGATTCCCACCTGCCGGTCATCCATACTACACGCCGCAAACGCTTCAAGCACTGGAAGAACAATACCCCGGTTGGAACGCCCGCGGAGAATATTGAATCGGATACGAGAGTTATGATTCCGCCGATCAAATGCCAAGGGATTAAAAGCAAACTCGTTCCCTTCATAAAACGAACTGTGGATTGGTCCTTTGAAGGTACATGGATTGAACCGTTTATGGGATCAGGTGTTGTCGGTTTCAACATCACACCGCGCAATGCAGTCTTCGCAGATAGCAACCCACACTTGATTAATTTCTATAATGCCATAGCGAGTGGTAAGATCGATGGTCTGAAAGTGAGAAAATTTCTGGAACAACAAGGCGAAATACTGTCAAGACGTGGCCAAGATTACTATTATAAAGTTCGGGATCGGTTTAACAAAACGCATGAGCCTTTAGACTTCCTTTTTCTAAACCGCTGCTGCTTCAATGGCATGATTCGGTTCAATCGTAAAGGCGACTTTAATGTACCTTTCGGACACAAACCCCAGCGATTTTCTAAAGCATATATCACAAAAATTGTGAACCAAGTTGACTACGTTTATGTTATGTCAAGGCATTCCAATTGGTCTTTTATCTCCCAAGATTACAGAGAAACACTCAAAGAGATTTCTGAAGGCGATTTTGTCTATTGTGATCCGCCTTATGTCGGACGGCACGTCGATTATTTCGATAGCTGGGACGAAGAAAACGAACGATACCTATTTGAGACGCTGCATCAATTGCCTTGCAAATTCATCTTATCCACTTGGCACAGCAACCAGCACAGAGAAAATACCTTTCTTAAAACATTGTGGTCAGAATTTCAGGTGTTAACCAAAGAGCACTTCTACTACCTCGGTGCGAAAGAGGAAAATAGAAAACCGATGCTTGAGGCATTGGTAATGAATTTCACGCCTAAACACCCAAACGAGGAACCAACCCAGCGAGTTGAGCAGCTTCTACTCCTTGAAAAACTGGCAGAATATCAAAGAAACGAGAGTGCGGTATCGTGAAATTGGGGAGATTAAAATCTGGTCCTTCGGAGTGGTTCAGACATCAACCATCCGATTACGTTAATAATCTCGTTCTGCCGTCCTTGGAGCATCACCTCAATAAGTGCCGGTTGATCGGCAGCGACTGCGTCGCGTAGAGTGTCCTTAAAATCACCTAAATCCTCAACACGCTTAGCGTACGCACCGAAAGACTTCGCGAACGCTACAAAATCAGGGTTGAGCAGGTCCGTATCAATCGTCCGTCCCTCACACCCCTTCAATTGAGATCCTTTAATCGCAGACAGCGCACCGTCGTTCACCACAATCGCCACGACATTGATGCCGTATTTCATAGCGGTCGCCATCTCTACTGCCCCCATCAGAAACCCGCCATCACCACTAAAACAGATAACCGGACGGTCAGGATACGCGACCTTCGCACCGATCGCCGCCGGATACGCATGGCCTAACGCCACCCCAATATTTGGATAGAGAAAAGTTCTCGGATCGTAAACAGGAAATTCAGCGAAAGCGGCGTAACCGAGCGAATGCACATCAATCGCATAGATCGTGTCTCGCGGGAGTACGTCTTGGAACTCATGGATGACCGGCAACGATGGTTGTGCATCAAACTGTTTTCGGAGTTCTGTCAACGTTTCATCCCATGCATTTTGAGCCGGAGCAACATCTTCAATGAGTGCTTGCAACGTCAGTTTCAGGTCACCCACGACACCGACATCACACGGATATTCGAGTCCGATCTCGTCTGGGTCTTCATCGATTTGGATGAACGGTTGCGGTAGTTTCAGGCTCCAATTTCGGGAATCGATAGAGGTAAAACGGGGTCCGATGCCGATTAAACAGTCGCTCCTTTCGAGTGCTTCACGTCCGAGGTAGCCGTAGCAAATTTGTAACGCCAGCGGATGGTCTTCTGATAAAACACCTTTCCCATTGCGGGTGACAATCACAGGTGCGTTCAATTTCTCGGCGAGGAGACGTAACTCGTTTCGAGCGTTTGCATGGTAAACAGCAGAACCGGCAAAGATCAGCGGCATCTTAGCGTTGCGGATCGTCTCCACTGCGGCACTGAGATCCGCATCGTCGGGTGGCGACAATTCGGCACGTTCCACGCGGGGCGGGATTCGCACCTCTCCTTCGCCTGTGACCACATCCATCGGGAACTCCAGCACCGTCGGTCCCGGTCGCCCGTTCCGCATCGCTTTGAACGCGTTTTCAACGACAACTGGAATCTCAGCGACGGTGTGCGCGATAGCACAGTACTTCGTTAGTGATTCAAAGAACCGCATCTGATCCAACCCGTGAAACATCTTGCTCGGATGCTTACTGTAGAGACTCGAATCGCTCTGCCCAGTGATGAGCAGTACAGGCGCGCAATCGGTGAACGCCTCCAGAATACCGGTCGATGCGTTGCTCGCCCCTGGACCCGGTACAGTGATAGCGACCCCAACTTCCCCCGTTGCGCGAGCGAAGCCATCCGCCATCTGTGTCGCCGCGTACTCATGCCGAACAAGGTAGTGATCAATCGTGCCGCTGCCGCGCCGCAGCAAGGCATCGTATATCTGAATGTTTTGGGTGCCGGGCATTCCGAAAACCGCTGAGACCCCCTGTGCCTTCAAGCATTCGATGAGAATATCTCCGCCTTTCACCTATCAGTCTCCCTTCTGTTCTTTGAGGAAATTTTCTAACCACGCATCGGGATCGTATCCGAGTCGGCGTAGTGATTGACAGCCGATGCGTTTTAGAAAATTGGGGATGAGATTAAAGAGCCTAAGTCGCCAATTCATAATTGGTGAAGGAATCGGGATTACAAATCCCTCCTACAAGATGGTGTTGCCAGTGTTTTTATTGAAAAAATGCATCCGCTCCGAAACGAATGAGACATAGAGATGTTGTCCGATCCCTGCCTCAAAGTTAGGTGCAGTGACTGCTTTGAGAATCGTCCGAGCCCCCGCTGCATCCGTACCGAGAGTCAGTTCGACGATTGTTTCAGCACCAAGTGGCTCAACACTATAGACTTCAGATTGAAAACCGTTCGGAATAGGTTGATGACTCACAATAACATCCTCAGCATGCGTCCCGAAAACTGTCTCACGCTCTGAAATGTTTTCATTGAGTGCTTTGACGATCTGCGCATCTTCGATTGTTACTGTGTTGTCGTTTCCTGTAGCGTTTGCCAAGGTCAGCTGCAGCTGTCCGTTGGCACTGGAGATGTCGCACGGAATACAATTCATGCTGGGGTTGCCTATGAAATCTGCGACAAATAGGTTCGCGGGGTGGTTATAGATGTCTGAGGGTGTTCCTAACTGCTGGATTCTCCCCGCTTCGAGGACAGCGATCCGATCCGCCATCGACATCGCCTCAATCTGGTCATGTGTTACATAGAAGGTGGTTGTACCGAGTTCACGTTGCCGCCACCGGATTTCAGCGCGCATCTCCGTCCGGAGTTTCGCATCTAAATTCGATATCGGTTCGTCCATGAGGAAGACTTGCGGACGACGTACCATTGCACGTCCGAGTCCGACGCGTTGTGTCTCACCACCACTCAACTGGTTTGGGCTCCGCATAAGCAGGTGTTCGATATGGAGCATCTGGGCAATATCTCTGACGCGCCGATCAATCTCCTCGGTGGAGAGCCGTCTCGGATGCAATGGGAACGCCATATTCTCGTAGACGCTCAGGTGCGGGTAGAGGATATGGGATTGGAAGACGAAGGCAACATCACGTTCAGCGGGCGTTTTATCGTTGACGCTGACACCGTCCAAGTAGATTGCCCCGTTCTCCGGTGTGTCCAAACCAGCGATACAACGGAGCGTCGTCGTTTTTCCGGCACCCGTTTGACCGAGCAGCACGAAAAATTCTTGGTCGTGAACATCAAGCGTGATGTCGTCGAGTGCGATGAGGTCGCCGAAGCGTTTTGTAATGTTTTCGAGTTTTACTGTCGCCATGTATAATTCTACGATTCTGTGTTGTGAATATTGCTAAAGTATAGCATAAATCGCGTTTATAGTAAAATTGAAAACTTAAAAAATAAAAATGAGATTTGACTTGTGTTACAAATGCATGCTATAATTTGCTAAACCAAAAAAGGAAATAGAATGGCGATTTTTGATACCCTTACCAAAACGCAAGCACAGGCACACCCCATGGATTTTGTCAATTACTGCCTAAACTTTGACGGAGATGATGTTACTTTCGTTGATTTGATCGTACCGGAGCAACCTACGGTTGAAATGCACCAAGCAGATATCGTCATCAAAGTAGAACGCAACGGTCAAGAGGTTCTGGTCCATTTCGAGTTTCAAACCACCGACAGTTATGATCCTGAGATGTCCCTGAGGATGGCAGGTTATATCATTCGGTTGGTTGAAACGTATCGGTTGCCGGTGTATTCAAGTGTCATCTATCTTCGACCGGATGCGGGACGAAGAGACCGTGGCGTTTATGCGCAAAACATAGCGGAACATCAGATTTTCATTGAATATAAGGTTTTCCGGCTCATTGAGATGGAGGGGCAGCAGATCCTCGATGCAAAACCTACAGGATTGCTCCCTTTTACGCCGCTGATGAAACGTCCTGCCGGTGTAGATGCTGAACAATGGCTGCGCCGGTGTATCCAAACCGCCGATAGTGTTGATGTCCCGAACAAACCAGCGTACCTCGGGACCTTGGCAGTTTTGGGAAATTTAGTCTATGAATCGGAAGCAATTTCACGTATCATTTCGGAGGAAACCATGCAGCAACGTAATATTATTGAATACTGGACAGAGAAAGCCACAGCAGAAGCACACCAACAAGGACTTGAACAAGGACTTGAACAAGGCATGAGAGAACGGGCACGTGAAGACATTCTTGAAACATTGGAACTCCGATTGCAGCCCGATGCTGCGAGCACCTTCAAACCGATATTAGAAACGATTGAGGATTCCCAACGTCTCAAGCAGCTGTTTCGTGCCGCACTCTTAGCCGAAAGCACAGAGGACTTCGCGCAGGCTTTAGCCGTAGACAGATGATTGAACCGCGATTCCGCTTCCAGATTAACTTGACAACATTCACAATCTTGTGTATAATTATTATCAGTTATAATGTACACCTCAACGGCTGCTCGAAACTGTAGTTAAGGTGACGACTATGCAAAGCAGAAGTCTCAACATTAACATCGTTCCACCGATTTTACAGGTACACCAAGGCTCTGGTGTCCGCGTTGCTGCTGCGTGTCGCGCGTCCGTATGTTCGTTGCTTTTTCGTATTATTAACGATGAGTTAACTGTGCTATCTGCATGGTTAACGCCCCCCCCCCCCGCTTAACATTAAATAAGTATTACATTTCACAAGATAGTATAGACTTCAGGGTCGTTCTATCTATGTCATGCCTGCGCGCGCTTCGTTTTGCACGAAGCACCTCGTCGCGGGCTTTTTTTATTGCACTGGGTTCGATCAGGGGCATGTTATCCCTACCACTTTTTATTTTTTCAAACCTCATTTCCAGTGAACTATCACTTGTAGGAGCTGTTGCCAACCGTGATAGCAATTGTGATTGGATAGTGGTGGGTGTTTTTCATGTGATTCTGTAGGAAGGAGAATGAATATGCCGAGATTAGTGGCAATTGGAGACAGTCTTACACAAGGTGTCCAAAGCGGCTCAGTTTTTAAAACCGAACTGTCTTTTCCAGTACTCATCGCTGAATCAATGAGACTTAATGTGCCCAATGATTTTCGAGTGCCACGTTTTCCTGGAAGTGGTCTACCGTTCAATATTGAGTGGTTCCTTCGCTCAATGCACAAGAAGCTTGGACACGATATTGAGGGTATAGAATGGGCAGAACTTCTGTATCATCTCAGCGGTTTTGTTGATGATATTGAAGATTTGTACGAGCGTGGTGCCGGCTCAAAACCCACCGCTTATACCGGTTTATACCATAATTTGGCAGTCGCTGGATTCCGCGTCTACGATAGTTTCAAAGTTAACGCGAAATATTGTGCCTGTCAAATCAAGGATAAGGAAGGTTGGATTCAAGATGATTTTCTAGGTCTCCCCTCCGCCCCGATGTACCGGATAGCGCAACGAGTGCTTAATCCGGGGCAACGAAAGTACCGGAATTCTTGGACACAGATTGACAACCTGAAAACCCTTAACAGACCAGAGGATCCTGTGGAAAACCTCATACTGTTTTTAGGCGCGAACGATTGCCTCGGAACGCTTAAAGATCTTGAGATAAGGGACATGCCGGAAAGACCATCTTCAGATCCACAGGAGCGTAGGGAGAGGTACAATCTCACAAGTGCAGAGGTTTTTAAAGAGGATTATAGTACGATGGTTTCGGAGATTTCAAATGCGATCTCAGATACTACGCGGGTATTTGTGGGTAACATACCACACGTAACAATTGCCCCCATTATACAAGGCGTTGCAAGCGACGGTAATTCTGTGGATAATGATGGATATTTCCCTTATTACGGTCCTTTCTTTGCAACACAAGAGGCGTTCCATCCTCACTGGGATCCACATTTAACCGCTGACAAAGCCCAAAAAATTGATAAACGAATTGACGATTTTAACGCTATCATTAAAAAATTAATTCAGAAGCAGGGCGAAAGGTGGCAGATTGTTGATATCTGTGCTTTACTTGACCAACTGGCTGTCAAGCGAAATCCGGAAACGGATTGCCCAACAGAAGTGCTGAGGAATTTTTTTCACGGACGCGGAGGGTGCGATCATCCGCTACTTGCCGCCGACCTTAAGCCAACACCCAGCGTGCTCCGTTTCGAGAGTTCTGAGCATGAGCGTATCAGCGGCGGATTCTTCAGTCTTGATTTCTTCCATCCAACGACAATAGGCTACGGTCTCATTGCTGAAGAGTTCCTACGTAGCATGAAGGCGGTTGAAGTTGAGGGCGCAGGTCCTGCATGTCTTAATTGGAGGCAAATTATTAAACGGGATAGCTTGATCCAGACTCCACCTGCGCTGTGGGACGACATCCTTGAGGTAGCCGACGCTCATCCTCGTTTGACCGGTCTCATCTATCGTATTTTGTAAAGTGCTACTTAACTGAAAGACTGATAGATGGTTCGTAGTAGGGCAATTCATTGCCCGTTCTTGACGTGCGATAATACACATCGCATTTGGGGTTTTTGCTTGGGTGTTTCTTCAAGTACGCGACAGAATTGCGCCACTAAGAACCTGATCGCTTTTGAGAAACACACATATTTCCAAGGTCCGTCTGTTTGTAGTGATGCGATTTATCGCATCTCTGCGTAAGTCCTGCTAATGATGTTCCACCTTGGAGAACATCATACATCATACATCATAGGTCCAATTTTTAAATGTCACCATAAAACATCAACAGGAGAACATTTCTGATGAAACCTAAAATCAACCTTCTCGGACTTTGTGGCATCGCGATCGTTCTGCTGATCGGACTAACAGGCTGCGGCGAAGACGCAGTAGAAGAAGACCCTGTCGAGTTCGTGCAAGCGATCCCCGTCACCGGCAGCGAAATCCAACAAGACGCAACGATTATTGCGACTTTTGATGGCACCCCTGATGGGTTAAACGTAACAGGCGGAAAATTCTCGGTCTCTGGTGCAAATGTGACGATAACGGGTCCGTTTACGGCTGGTGCGTTGAACCTCACGATTACCTGGTCAGACGGTGCAGCGGCACTCACCTATAACGTTAAGACAGCAGCGGCTGAAACCGTTGACGCTGGAGATACACCGGCACCACCCCCAGAAGGCATGGTATTGATCCCTGCCGGTGAGTTTGAGATGGGCAGCAACGACGCGGAGGCACAAAATAACGAGCAGCCTGTCCGCACCGTCTACGTTGACGCGTTTTATATGGATGAGACTGAAGTCACCAATGTGCAATATAAAGAATTCCTGCTTGAAAACCCACAGTGGCAAAAAGGACGCGTGAACGCAAAATTTGCCGATGCCAATTACCTTCACTTCTGGAACGGTAACAACTATCCAAACGGAAAAGGCAACCATCCAGTGGTGTATGTCAGTTGGTATGCGGCAATGGCGTATGCAGAGTGGGCTGATAAACGGCTGCCAACCGAAGCGGAATGGGAATATGCGGCGCGTGGGGGTTTGAAGGGTAAAAAGTATCCCAACGGGAATACAATCACAGCAAGGGATGCCAACTTCAATAGTAATGTCAAGGATACCACCGCTGTCAGTAAATATCCCGCGAACGGTTACAAGTTATACGATATGGCAGGTAATGTATGGGAATGGTGTCTTGATGCGTATGATGCGGAGTTCTATTTTACATTTCCGAGGAATGATGTTGCGCGTAACCCGTTATCAGGTGCGCGGAGTATTGAGTGGATACTTAATAACTATACAAATGATAAGTTAACCCGCGTGCTGCGCGGCGGTGCCTGG
>JAJDXV010000149.1 GCA_022823085.1 Candidatus Poribacteria bacterium | reverse complement strand
TCAAACCTGTAGGCGTTCTTGAAAGGCGCGAAAACTCTCAACGACAGATGCCTCAACATTGAGCTGCTTGAGCCGGTTGAGGTTTTCAATAACTTCAAGTGCTGATGTGAGTGTATCAGCGTCAGCGTCAGGGAATCGGGTATTGAGAATAGCGAGTGTGCTTTCGATACTCGTCCGCCGCGCCCCTTGTTCGATGCCTTGTTCGATGCCTTGTTTGATGCCTTGTTCGATGCCGCGCTGAACGCCGCGTTGTTCGCCGCGTTGTTCGCCGCGTTGTTCGCTGAGTTCAATGATAGAGTCTGCCATGTCTACGATCTCCTGATTCTGTATATCCTCTTGCGTGAGGATACGAAGTAAGTCTTGATGTTCGCCTGCTTTTCTACGGTGCAGGATAAGAAGGAAGAGATATAAGATAGCGCGCGTATATGCCTCTCTGTCCTGTGTATGCAAGTCCCTGAGCCCAGCTAACGCATCAAGGAGCGCTTGCCGCATCTCCGGGGGATCGGAGTGTTCCTGGCGCAAGACCGTTCCAGACCTGCCTGCCTCTTCTGGGACGCACGCTTCCAACTTATATCATAGAGTGTAACACACTTCACGTTCCTTGTCAAAGAAAAAATCACGCCTAGGGAATGGGAAGCTAATAAACATCAGCATCCGAGTTATCATAAGCTCATTTGATATTATTTCGCTATCAGCATTTTTCGGGTGGCGTTGAAATCGCCTGCTGTGAGTGTATAGAAGTAGACACCACTTGCGACAGGTTCACCCACGTCATTTTTTCCGTCCCAATACGCTGCACGGGTGCGGGTTTGGTAGATACCAGCAGGTTGATACCCTAACGTCAACGTCCGGACCCGCGTACCATTTACGGCATGAATCGTCAAGGTAACTTCTGCGGGTTCAGCGAGTTGATAGGGTATCCATGTCTCTGGGTTGAACGGGTTCGGGTAGTTGTGAAGTAGAGCGGTTTCGTCTGGGATGAACAGTGTCAGAAGACGTTCAAGGTTGGCGATGCCTTGTCGGAAGGCAATGGAGCCATCATCTTCAATTTGTGCTTGTGCGATCCACGCTTGGACCATCGCAGGTGTTAGTTCTCCGTTATTTATTGCTGCAATAACGGAGGGTGCGGCAGAAACAGTTGATTCACCGAGGTGTTGTGCGACAACGATGAGGTCTTGGATATTGATAATGCCGTCCCGATTTACGTCAACCTGTGGATTAGCAGATGCATCTTCTCCGAAGTATCGAGAAATGAGGATCATATCCAGAACGTTGACCTGCCCGTCTTGGTTTACATCTCCAGTAGCGAGTTGTCCTTCAATAGTGATGACGACCTCGGGAGGGGGTGCAGCAATGGGTTCACTTGTGGTCGATCCCAAGTGGAAGTTGTTGAGTGTCAATTGGGTTTCACCCTCTGCTTTGGCTAAGAACGTTACTGACAGCAGTGTTCCTGTCCCCGTGGCACCGTTCTCGTTGAAACGTATTGCATTCAGGCCTGTGATTTTGCCAGTTGTGTTATCAATCGTCCCGCTTTGGAAAAAAGTCGCGCCTCCATCTATTTTCAGGAAATCGCCTTCGTTGACTTCAACGACTTCAAGGATCGCAGGGTCAAACGCAATGTCAAATTGCCATCCCGCTAAATCTATTACATCTTCCGCGCTGAGGTCAAGGGTAAATGTGTCACCCACATGGATTTTAGAATCAGAGAAGGTGTATCCAACACTGGGATTGAATACCTGATATTCGGTGCCAGGTTCAAACCCGAAAAAGAAATTCCATCGCCCGAAGTACCCAGCTGCCACTAACACCACATTTTTCCCTTTTTTTAGTGTGACAGGGAAAAACTCCTGATAATCAAAATTCCAGTTCTCGTCAATGAACTTGTCGTAAACTAACTGTCCGTTGAGCCAGACTTTCCGAGCCCGACTGGCACCCATGAATATCTTTGTGTCCTGGGTCCGCGGAGAATAAAGCGTGATAGAGCCGTAAACAACAACTTTCCGATCGTGCCATTCTTCAATCTCATCTTCGTCAAGAATCAGCAACCTTTTAAGGTTGTCTATATTGCGATAGAATTCATTTTCATGGAATTCATTGTTGTAAGGCTCAAGGGTCCCTACTGACCATGTACTATCTCCAACCATATCCCCGACCGTCGCGCCGTGGGTCGCAATCTGCTGTTCCGTAACCTTACCCTCAGAGGCTTCTGCCAAATAATCCGTAAGCAATTCTTCCCAGTCCCATGATCCTATCGGTGATAATAGCAACCATGACCACGGTCCCTCAATCTTCGGACCGCCTCGCGGAAACCCTGGGTTGCTAAACCAAGTGAACTCCTCTAAGTTTTCACGTATGCCATCTAAGGGTGAGAAGTCCGATATGTTATTTACATGAAGTTTTAAATTTTTTAAGTTGTGCAAGGAGGCGAGGGGCGAGATATCTACAATCCGATTGTGGTCAAGTATCAAGGTTTCTAAGTTCGTCATTCCTGCAAGTGGCGAGATATCCGAAATCTCAGTATGGAATAAGTCAAGATGCCGCAACTCTGTTAATCCCGACAAAGGGGAGAAGTCCGTGATATTATTGGTGTGCGGGAAACCGAGCCATCTCAGTTTTGTTAAACCTTTTAAGGGAGATAAGTTGGTTGCTTTGCAGTCATATAGGAGCAATCTTGTTAAGTTTGTCAATCCTGCTAAGGGCGAGAGGTCCGTAATATCAGAGTGTATAGTGTCTAACTTTTGCAGATTTTTGAGCCCTGCCAAGGGAGCGAGACTTGATATACGAGTGTGTGCGACATTTATATCTTCAAGATCGCGCAAGACTGCAAGAGGTGAAAGGTCAGAAACTTCAGTATCGTGAAGCCGTATATAACGCAATCTTGTCAAAGCGGCAAGTGGCGAGATATCTGATAAGGGGTTATGGCCGATCCCTATCTCACGCAATTTTGTTAAAGCGGCAAGTGGCGAGATATCTGATAACGCGTTATGATGAAGATATAATGTCGTTAAATTCTTCGCGAATTCAAGCCCTGTTAAATCGCTAATGTTTTTGTTCTCTGCTACAAACCGCTCTAAAGTTTCCATTTCTTCTGCTGTAATCGGGGCCCCTGGTGCTTTACTGAGTGCTTCTGCAATTGCTGCACGTAGGTTTGCATCGGGGATGTGAACAGATTCTCCAGGGATCCGCTCCGGGCGTTCCACAACCGGTGGTAGGGTGCTATCAGGGGTATTCAGCGCAGAAATCACATCTTCAAAGTTAGAAGTCCATGCATCCCGTTTCATCGTGCCATTTTCTAACACCTGCAATCCCAAATTTTGTAAACTCACATTCTCACGAATCTTGTCAAGGAATACCTCGGTCTCCAAACCGAGTGTGGCTGCAGCGTGTGCGGTATCAAGTGGTCTTTGAAACGCCTCGTGAAACCGCTGCACCGGTTCAATACCGCCAAATACATCGCCTGTTGCCTCAAGTGCTTGCCGATAACGTTGCGTATCCTCCTCCACAAGCGTATCCATCGTCGCTTGAGCCGTATAAAGCCGCAAGGCCCGGTCTTTGTCAAAAGGAGGATTCTCACTCTGTTCAACAATACCACGCACTTGGTCTTCAAATTCTTTCATCCCCTCCGTGTGGCAACCGATACAAGAGAGACCGTTCCGGACAGTCGGATCACTCACAGCAAGGTTGCGAACGATGTTTATGGGTGCTTCATCTAACCGTCTGCCGCCTGCATCTGCGAGATAGTAGGCTTGTAACCCGTTGGGAAGGTTGAAGATGATCTCACCGCCGTCGTGCGTGAAAGAGAGCGGATGCGTGAAGATATTTTGTGTGCCGATGCTCCCCGCAAAGTCGTAACTTTTCCAATACGCACCGTAGCGAGAGAGATGCCGTTCTACAATACGGTTATGATTGGAGACTCCTGAATCGTTGAAACCTGCACGCCAGACGCGCCTGCCCGCTGCATTCCGAAGGTTTTCGACAACGTTCACCTCAAGCCGTGTTTCCAACTCGCTGTCCGTTAGCGGAAGGTCAAGGATGTCGTGATAGAGCGGTGGTAGGGATGCAGTTGCGAGAAACCAATCCACATGGACGAACGGGACCTCGCAGTCCATTTCTTCGCGCAGATGGGTTAGTTTGTCACGGAGTGTTGTCTGTGTTGGTGCGTCGAACTCAACCTTATACGGATATTCCGTTTCAATCAACGTCCATCGGTTGGTGCCGATCTCCCACTCGTAGTCTCGGAGATCAATATAGAAGACCGTCGCTTGCGGGTCAATGGGTTGCGGATTGGTGACTTCGCGTCCCCAAGAGAGACTGTTCACGAGTTTTGAGAGGGCGCGTTGATATGCGCGAAGGGTTTCAGTGGTTTCGCCAGCGTTATAGAGATGTGTTGATGTAAAGTAGCGTGCGAAGGTGCGGTCAAACGGTGGAAGTGAATTAATATGGTTCTCAATCGTTTCAAGCATTTGCTTGGGTGTGATGAAGTTGATGTCAGTTCTATCAAAAGCGTTCCAATCTGGTGCGCCTGCTTGGATCCACTGTCGGATCGTCTCAATCGCTGTAGGAGGCAAGGGCGGCTGTCCGAGTGGCATCCGTTTTTCCACTGCAGTTTCAATGAGGCGTTGATAGAAGATGGAACCGTTGGGGTTTCCGGGGATAACTTTTCCAGTGCTAATAAGTTCTTGGCTGCTTTGAATGACGAGTTTCTCAGTATAGGAACCGTGGGGTCCGTGGCAGTTGAGGCAGCTTTGCTCCAGGATCGTATATACCTGCTGTGCAAGGTTTTCTTGGGCATCAACCGTTCCAAATCCTAATCCGACGCATATTAGGATCATTAGAGCGATGTATTTGCTGGTTTTCACGATCAATCTCCTTAATGAATTAGGCAGACTCAAACAGTCTGAATGCCGCTAACGGGCAGTCAGACTGGCACAACCTAACAGGTTATGCTACAAATATGTCTATCTGTCGTATGAAAACGCTATAGCGTTTGGTCTTCCGCGCTCTGGATGACCAGCTTTCTGAATCGCTCGCGTTGATTGGCATCCAATTCAAGTGCAACAATAGCCTCCACGCCGTTACGACCGATTTGGGCAGGCACATTCAGGTAAACCGATGTGTCGCCAGCGGATATATGTGTACCGACGCTCATCACCCGTTTTTTATCGAGCGCAATCGCTGAAACGACTTGTAAAATATGGCTTAGCCGTGTGTATTCCGATTGTGTATTACTGGTGTAACGCTGTGATACCGTTTCACAGAGGTTTTCGACATCAGCGTTTACGATGAGCTGTGCTAATGGAATACCGTTTATTCGGCAGTACTGCGGAAGTGGATACGTCTCTGTATCACTCCCGATTGTCAATGCTGTCACATCTTTTACGGAGACCTCGGCACGCTTCGCGATTTCGGCGGTTAAGTGTGCCGTTGCGATTCCGTTTCCGAGACCGATAATTTTTCCGCCACCGAGTGCCTGATGTATCCATGCGGCGATGAAATTTGCGGGTGATATTGCGACTAAAACTGTAGTATCGGATGCGTACTGCTGGATTGCAGGTACAAATCGCTTCACGATTGCGAGCCCTGTCGTCTTCGATGCTTGAGGGGATCGGAAACCGGATTGTCCAGTTGAGGGGAGTAGAATAATCACGTCTGCGCCAGACAAACTCTCCAATGAATCGGAAAATGAGATAGCCGTATCACTCGTACTCAGTGCGTTTGATTCTATGAGATCGCGGAGACTTTCTGGTGTGCCCTCTTTTGAAGCGACAAACCTATTTTTCGTTGATGTTACATCCGACACGAAGACAATCTCGCTTGCCGTCTCTGATTGACACAAGCCCCAGGCAGTCGAAACGGCAAACTGACTGTTGCCCAACAAAGCTACTTTCATTTTTTAAATTTTCCTTGCGGTTGTTCAAGGGGGGTTTGTAAAAAACCGCCTTTTCAGGGTCCAAGCCTCACGTTGTTCGGTTTTCGGTCTTTGGCGAGAGGTTGTAAACTCAAGCATCACGCCGGGAAACTGGATGTACGGAGAAGAACGACTTTTACGCAACCTGCCTCACCGAACCACAAGGCGTATTAAAATTACACTAAAAGGGACTCAACGATCGCTTGAAATTGTTCCTCAATATATTGGCGCTGATTGTCCATTTCAGGATCCGTTGATAGTTTCGTAGATACCAGTTCATCGTAACGTTCGACGTATTCCAACAAGGTATCGATCTCTTTTTCATAGCAGATTGTTGAAGCAAGTACCTTCTCCTTCAGTAAGAGTGGCAGTTCAGTTTCCGTTATCTGCGTTAGTTCCCATCGCCATACTTTTTCGGAGATATAGGTGACGAATTGATCCAGCAGATCACCCTTATAATTGGTACTTTGAAGTGCCTTCACCTCTTGAATGAGCCCTAAGACGTGGTTGAAAAGTTCATCAGGAAATTGTTGTCGCAGCTCCATGAGTAACCGACCGGTTGTGGAGATCGGTATCTGATTTTGCAGGAGGAACATCCGCAGATTCGGATAATCTTCAACGCCTTTGCTCTCATCAAGCCAAGTTTCACCTATTGTCGGCAAATCGCTTACATCGAAGCTGAGGACCTGCTGTTTCCGTATCTCCTCAAGTTTTGAAGCGCGTGGATTAATCCCGGCGGTCGCTAAAGTGACGATAACCTTTTCCTGTCGGTAAGGTTCGAGGAAAGTCATGAGTTCCTCGACTTTCTGCTGTTCAGCGGCAATCGTCTCAACATCTGGCGCGCTACCGTTATTTGATCGTCCGCGTTTCCGCTTTTTCCCCTTCTGCGGTGCGTTTGTGACCCTATTTGCCCGTTTCGTTAAAGTATCGTAATACTCGGACAATTCTTCGTAGACGACTTCAAGGAGTGTATCGCCATGGATAGCGAGCATAGTAGCGGAAGTGATATTTGCCAACTCGTGCCCGGTCTTTGAATTGATTGCGCGATTGAGATTGCGTTCTATCAACTTCCGATCCTTTTCGGTGTGGATGATCAATGCACTTCCGAGCATAAGGTTGATGAGTCGCTTTGTCTGGTCGGGTACACTGAGATTGATATCGCAGGTCGGTTGGACATTCGCGAGGAGTTGCTCACGGAGTCTACCGTCTAACAACAACGTCCATAAAGTCGCGTAATGCTGTTGTGCGTCTGTGTTCCCGGGCAGATGCGTCAACCACTGTTTTATGGTTGATAGATGCAATTTCACGTGATCAAGCAGCCGGTGGAAAGCCTCATCAGGAATTTCGAATCCTGGGAAGTTGGTTGCCTTTCCGCGCTGTGGTGTCTTCCGTGATCTACGCGGAGACTGACCGACTCTGGTGGCTAATAAGAGCTCCACTAAAGGTTGAATAACGGTTTCAAAGTCTTGTTTTTGCTGGCTAACAAAGTTAGCGAGTTCAATTAATTCCAACCAAATAGTTGTCAAACGTTCGATTTGGTCAGTGTGGAAGGTTGATCGAAGTCCGATCCCTGCCATTTTTTCCCGCACGCTTGCGCGTGTCCATGCTGGCAGATAGATGTCATCCTGCAGTTCGTTATTTTCAAAGGTGAGGAGCTCAACTTGCGCGACGAGACCTGTTTCGATGAAGTTCTGCTCAAACACCAAATCATGAAACAACCCGGCGGCTCTGTCGAGTACCTGATTCGCCAATCTGTAAGAAGATTGGATGAGGTGATTGAGTGTTAACTGCTGATTATCTTGTAGCTGCCAGAATTCTATCATCGGTTCGATATTCTGGCTAAGTGCGTCCGTTTTGGCGGCGGCGACATCCTCGTGGAAATGTTCGGTGAGGTATTCGAGATAAAAATCGACAAAAGCGAACATGGTGTTCCGTAGTTCTCGAACGACGAGGTCGTCCCAAACTTTGTTGTGAACGCGTTGTCCGGGTCCAAGGACGAGTGCACGCAACCGAGTCTCCACGCCTTGCCGGAACTGTGCCATGAGCTGGTGGGCGTGTTGGTTGGCTTTGATTGTGTACGCTTCAACCTTCTTTGAACTCTCAGTGATCGCCGTCTCGATTTCTTCTGCAGATGCCTTGAACGTGACAGGTTTTAACTTGAATGTGTCAGGTTCAAGCGGATCGTAGATTGCCGCTGTCGCAAGTACTTGGATAGTCTCAAGCACTTCAATTGTCTCCGATGTTTCGACTTCTTCATCGGAAAAAATATTGGACAGTCGGGTATTCAGTGTTAGACTGTACTCCAAATCGGCGAGGTCCGGATACTGTTTAATGTGTGTTCGGAGCACGACGAGAAGTACGTCGTAATCATCAGTGAGTATTCGGTCAAACAGAATATCCTCATTGAGATGAACGCGATGTATATGGGTCTGCTCAGGGATGATAACGGTTGCCGCGTGCGTAGCATCGGCGTGTGTTTCATCAATTTTCGCGAGTACATAACCCCCGGTTTTAACGGTACTCGGTATAGCTAAGCGTGCTTTCAAAACATCCTGTACGAGTTCAGAAAGCGTCAGGGATTTTCCCAAGTTTTGGATGGTTATGTCCGAGATAACGCCATCGGCGAAGTCTGTGATTTGGCGTGCATTCCGCTCCAATTCCTGTATGCTTCTGTGTACCCGATCGTAGTCGTCGTTCGTCTCAGCGGCGACCTTCGCTTCATCGATCCAAGAGACCCATGCTCCGGGTCGCGGTCGCATTTTGGCGGTAAGATTGCCATCTTCTGAGTCGAAACCGGGCAGAATGTCGCCTTCCGAGGTTTCTTTCGGTGTCCAAATAATCAGATGTTTATCTGATTTAACACCGAGCCCCAAGCCGAAGGTATCTCCCCAACTCATCCGTCCCTCAATACTGGATTTAATCTTATCAGTCAACGTGAAAAGCGTTTCTGAACGAAAATTAAGTGATAATCCTTGCATTGGGTCGATCTGATGTGTGCCTTTCAAATGTTTTGGGCAAATAAATTTGCCTAAGACTGGTATATCCACAACGATCTTAAAGAAGATTGTTATGACCAGTGCGTTAAATAAGTTTTAGGTTGATAGTTAAGAATTATGCGAGAAGTTTCGTCAGACTATTGCGCTTCAAGTCCCCATGTATCCCAACCGTGTGCCTGTTTACGGGCAAAGAGTTCAATTTTGGACTGGCAGGGAAACATTTGCTCGATACGTTTTCGCACCACATCTGGCTTTTCCGAATGGCGTGTCCGCTTCGTCTGAACGAGTTGCCTAACATTTCTCGCGCCTCTCGGTTGTGGGATTCGGCCGCGTTTGAAAACGAGACACAGCTCACACTGGCTCATCGTATAGGATCCGGGATTCACGCGTTGTTTATCCCAAACGAAAGCGACAGTCGCCCATTTAAAGCCCCAGGCTTTGCCGAGCCGAATCGCCTGATCCAAGTGTGGAGAGGATGTCCACATAAACAGCAGGCAATTCTCTTCACTGATTGCAGCGATATCCCATGTCTCCATTTCTGAGACGGGTACAGTCGGATAATGCCGCGCGGCGCCGCCACTATCCTTACCACCAACGCCGGTATGTTGGAGTTGCCCCTTGTAATCCCACGGTGGATCTGCGTAGATAATACCGTACTTTTTATTCGGAAAAGGCGCGTATAGTGCCATCAATTCTTATTGGGCTTCAACACTGAGTCCCTCTTGCGGGATATCATTGTTAGCGACGAGTTTGTCTCGGTCGAAGATGAAATCGCTGCGTGAACTTCCGAGGCTTTCACCTTCTTCTTGGCGTTCACGGAAGTATTGTGGGAGCGTTAAGCCTGTCATCCGTATAGCGTCTTCCGGGCAAGCCTCAACGCAATATCCACAAAAGATGCATCGGAGCATATTAATCTCAAAGACATCGGGATACTTTTCGCGCTGATAGCCTTCTTTGGTGAGCCAACCTTCGGGTGCTGGTGCCGCCTGAATCGTGATGCAATCCGCGGGACAAGCGGTAGCGCAGAGGAAACATGCTACACATTTAATTTCATCTTTTTCTGTGGTCGTCAGTTTGTGGATGCCGCGATACCGATCGTTCCGCTCATCCACACTTCTTGGATCTTCTGGGTACTGGTACGTTAGTTTCTTTTTCGGGATATGCTTCAGTGTGGTCAACATCCCTTTAATCAGTGCGGGGAGATAAAGTCTATCCCAAAAAGACATCTCTTCGTTGAGTTTCATTTTTTTACTTATGGCCTCCTGGACTAAAGAAACGCCCAATCAAAAACCGCTCCACTTCGTTTCGGTCAGGTTTCCGGTGAAAGGAACGTTGAAATTATAGTTATGAGTTAAGGTTTGCTACCGTGTAATTCGGTGCTTCCTCGGTAATATCGATATCGTGTGGATGGCTTTCACGGTAGCCGCTGCTTGACATCCGAACAAATTGGCTATTCGTGCGTAAGGTACTAATATCTGGGGTTCCACAATACCCCATCGCTGACCGGATACCACCTACCAGTTGGTGGACGAAATTGCTCAATTTGCCTTTATGTGGTACACGCCCTTCAATGCCACGCGGTACAAGTTTGGATAAATCTTCCGTGCTATCGGACAAATTTCGTGCGCTCCGTTTCCGCAATGCGCCGATGGACCCCATTCCTCGGTGGAGTTTATAGGTTCTGCCCTGATAGATGACGGTATCGCCTGGGCTTTCGTCTGTGCCTGCGAGTAAACTTCCAATCATAACGGAACTGGCACCTGCCCCGATCGCTTTTGCGATGTCGCCGGAGTAGCGGATACCGCCATCAGCGATGATAGGCACCTCTGCTTTATCCGCTTCTCGTGCGCAGTCGTAAATCGCTGTAATTTGGGGGATACTGACCCCCGCGACGACGCGGGTCGTACATATAGAACCGGGACCGACCCCGACTTTCACTGCATCGGCCCCTGCATCAATAAGGCTGCGTGTTGCTTCAGGTGTGACAACATTACCTGCGACCAGTTCAACAGTTGGAAAGTGGGACTTAAGGTATTCCGCTGATCGGATAACGTTTTTGGAATGCCCGTGTGCCGTATCTAACACGATCACATCGACACCTGCATCCACTAAACGGTCAATATCTTGCAAAGGCGTTGATGGGAGGACAGCGGCACCGACCCGTAAGCGTCCGGCACTGTCTTTACACGCTTGGGGAAACATTTGTACTTTGTCAATATCTTTAATCGTAATTAACCCGCAGAGTCGAAAATCTTCATCTACGATAGGCAGTTTTTCTTTTCGAGATTTATGGAGTATTTCTTTCGCTTTGTCGAGTGTAATTCCGGGGGATGCGGTAATCAGTCTCTCTTTCGGGGTCATCCGTTCAGTTATGGGGAGGTCCAAATTGTCTTCATATTTAAGATCGCGATTGGTGATTAGACCGACGAGGTACCCATCTTCGGTAACGATAGGCACGCCACCGATGTGGTAACGCTCTGTTACTGCCAAGGCATCACGGATGGTTTTATCCGCTGTCAGCGTAATCGGTGCGGTAATCATACCACTTTCGGATCGTTTCACTCGGTCGACTTCAGAGACCTGCTCGTCGATAGAGCAGTTATAATGGATGATTCCGATGCCGCCTTCCCGAGCGAGTGCAATAGCAAGGGTAGATTCGGTGACTGTATCCATAGGTGCACTACAGATAGGAATATTTAGCCGGAGGTTACGCGTCAGTTGTGTACTTGTATCCACTTGATCCGGCAGCACATCCGATTCAGCTGGAATCAGCAAAACATCGTCGAAAGTTAACCCTTCTTTTGCAAATTTCGGAGGGAAGGCATCGGACATTTTGGTCTCCATCGGAATTGTTTCCTTAAGTAGCAAGTTAAGACAGACTGGATAGCTCAGAAACGGTGGTTAGGACACAGCTGCGGGGCGACACATTGCACATTTACGCCGAAAAACGTCGTTCTTCAATTCAGTCACAAATATTATATTATATTTTCGTAGACTTGTCAAAGCATTTGTCGCTTTTTCAAAACTATCAAATTCACATTAATTATACAATATAACGAAAATTATAGCAACTAATTTTTCTCTGAAAAATCCGTATCTATGATATAATAGTCGTCAGTTATCAGTTATTAGTTATCAGTTATTGAAGGAGATTTAGAATGGATAACCTAAACGTTGGAATTGTTGGACTCGGTTGGGTCGCAGGTGCTCACATTGAAGCGTTTAAAGCCGTTACAGGTTCGGATGTCACAGCTATCTGCTCACGCCGTGAACACGACGAATCTGTACTGGCAGAGACTTATGGCACACCGCTGAAAGCCTATACTGATTACGGCAAAATGCTCGCTGATCCAGATGTACATATTATCGATATTTGCACGCCACACCCTTTTCATGCGGAGCAAGCGATTGCTGCTGCAGAAGCGGGGAAACATCTCATCATTGAGAAACCGATCTGCCTGACTTACGAAGACGCGAAAGCGATTCGGGATGCGGTGAAAAGCAACGGTGTTAAGGTCTGTGTCTGCTTTGAGTGCCGATATAGCGCGCATTTTACAATGATCCGTTCGGTGATCGACAACGGACTGCTCGGCGAACTCCACTATGCTGAGGTTGACTATTACCACGGTATCGGGCCTTGGTATGGGCAATACGAATGGAACATCAAAAAAGACTTCGGTGGTAGCACGCTACTCACAGCGGGATGCCATGCGCTTGACGCGCTCCTCTTCTTTATGGATGGAAACGTTGAAGAGGTGACCAGTTATCACACACAATCCACAGGTGCCGATTTTCAACCCTATGAATATAAGACGACGAGTGTGAGCCTGCTTAAGTTTGAAGGCGGCGGAAAGATTGGGAAAGTCACCTCCTGTGTCGATTGTTTGCAGCCTTATTACTTCCATATTCATCTTGTCGGAAGCGAGGGGAGCCTCCTTGATAACCGTATCTATTCAGGAAAAATTAAAGGGATGGATAAGAGTCGGTGGAGCACACTTGAGACTTCGCTCATCGATTCGGGTGATGTTAGCGATCATCCTTATGAACCACAGTTCCAAGCATTTATAGACAGTATAGGTCGAAACGAACCGATGCCGTTGACGGATTTCGATACAGCGTTTGAGACGCATCGTGTCGTGTTCGCTGCCGATATGTCTGCCGAAGCGGATGGCAGAACGGTAAAACTGTCCGAACTTTCGTAAATTACCACCGCGTCGCTGCCTCGCGATAAATTTGAATTTGTTCCATATTGCGAGGCACTGCGACTTGGATGGACTTGCGTTTCCGGTTCATATCCTTAATCACAATCGGTGCGCGGAGCATATTCGTCATTGTAACGATGCCAGAGTGGTAGAAGACCCACATCCGTTGTTCCGTGTAGGGGTTGAGAACATACTCTGAGGTGTGTTCGGAAGGGTGTCCGCCTGCCCCCGCGAAGAGGTCATACTTCGGGTAGGTAAGTTCAACACTCGTATCGGGTCCCTCTAAGACCAATTTTTCGGGTGGCGGTTTCGGTGAATAACCGCTTAATTTACAGTTCCGAATCCGGATTGGCGTGCTTGATTTGTTAATCAGATGTAAGGAGACAACGATAGCGAGGCGGTGATTATCGTCTCGATTGATGAACCATGTGTCCTCTGGCATCACCTCTACCGTTAGTCCGGGAATCCTGCTTTTTTTGTGATAAACAACCGCCAATACGATGAAGCTGATGACACCGAGTGCGACCCAATTGCCGGTGGGTGTGGCTAAGAATTGCAGCAGTTGCTTTAAAGCTTGTTGTAGCACTTAAACTCCTTAGCGAGGGTCTCTTCTGAAATCACACCGTGTCGTCTGATCACCGGCGGTGAGATGGAGATGTCGTACACCGTAGACGGGATGGGTCCCGGTGTCTTGCCCCCATCGACAATCAGATCAATTCGCGAAGCGAGTTCTTCACTGATTTCTTCTGGTGAGGTGGCTGGTGCTTCGCCTGATAGATTCGCGCTTGTTATCGCTGCGGGTCCACCAAATTCTTGGAGGATCTGTAGAAGGAGCGGGTTATCTGGAATTCGCACGCCGACGGTATTACCACCGGCTGTCAGTACAGGCAGTAGGTTCTTTGCCGCAACGATAATCGTCAAACCACCGGGCCAAAACCGATCTGTGAGGTGAAAGAAGTAATCGGGTAAGTTTTGGGCAACACGATGCACATCGTCAACCGAACTGAGAACGAGCGGGATCGGTTTACCGTCTGGTCGTCCTTTGAAAGTATAGAGTTTTTGGATGGCATCTGGATTGAAAGGATCCGCGCCAATTCCGTAAACGGTGTCGGTGGGAATGGCAATAATACCGCCCGATTTCAGACATTGTACGGCTTCAACACACACGTCTGTTTCCAAAATCCGATTCCTCCATTAGACATCAACAATAGAACCGTTCGCTGCTGCGTTGAGAGAAAGGTTGTCTCGGAGTCCTTGTTGATATTTCTGATAAGCAATCCCTGCAATCATTGCGCCGTTATCTGTACACAGGTTCATGGGTGGATAGTAGACTTGCGTGCCGATCTCCGCCGCCGCGGTTTTCAGCGAAGCGCGAAGCGCGCTGTTTGCGGCGACTCCACCTGTCAACGTTATCGTTTTAGCGCCGGTGGATTTCGCAGCTGCAACTGATTTGTAGGTTAGCACATCGACAACAGCGGCTTGGAAACTGGCGGCAATATCTTCGACGGTTACTGAATCAGGGTTTGTCCCCTTGGCATCTTCTTGTCCGTTTTCAACGAGTATACCTGCGCGCTGTGCCTTCTCCACAAAATAACGTACGGATGTTTTGATACCGCTAAAGCTGAACTGGTAGTCCCCACTGTTCCGCATCGGTCTCGGAAAATCTATCGCTGAAGGGTTCCCTTTCTGTGCGAGATCGTCAATGATCTTACCGCCGGGGAAGCCGAGTCCGAGATACTTCGCAACTTTATCGTAGACTTCACCGGCAGCATCGTCTTGTGTGCTGCCCAAGACTTTGTATCGCCATCCTTCGTGAACCTCCACGAGTAGCGTATGTCCGCCGGAAACAGTGAGACAGATATGTGGAAATGTTAGGGCATCGTGTACCATATAATTGGCGTAGATATGTCCTTCAATATGATTAATACCGAGGAGTGGTAAGTTGTGGCAATAGGCGAGACTCTTTGCTGCTGCGACACCGACCAGCAGTGCCCCGATTAATCCGGGACGATTTGTCACCGCGATCGCTTGGAGGTCTTTGAATGTAACATCTGCTTCCGCCAATGCTTTATGGACGATGTAGTTGATGGCTTCAATGTGTTTGCGGGATGCGAGTTCTGGGACAACGCCGCCGTATTCTTGATGCACTTTGATTTGTGAAGCGACGATATTGGAAAGCACTTCTTTGCCGTCAACAACGACTGCAGCAGCTGTTTCATCACATGAAGTATCAATGCCGAGTATTTTCATTTTTTTCCGAATAAGTAGATTTGGATGCAGTTAATTTTTTTTGTACGCAAAAATCTGCGTTATATTTTTTTTTCCGATGGATTAGGGTCTGTCGGTTCAGGTTCGGTTTTAGTCAGGTTCTTCCGTGTGGTGCTGTCCTCTAAGACGCTTTGTTTAATTGCAAACGGGCAGAAATCGGCAGTTGAAACAGTTCCTCGCGCAACAAGCGTGTGGAGAAGAATAAAACCTCAAGATTCTCGATGTCACCGGTGTTTGGATTGAAACGCGCGATGATCTCGTCAGGTAGTTCTTCGCTCTCCTGTTCTGGATACGACGTACAAGTGTTTACATACAAAATATCGGTATCTCTGTCATATTGAAAAGTTAGGTTCTTTTCCATTCAATGTCTCATTTTCTTTCTGTTATGAGATAATTTGCTAACCACTCTTAGTGAATTGTTTTCCCGGTAGTTGCTGGACGATGCCCTTGAGTTCCAACATCAGCAGTACACTTGAAACCTGACCGATCGGGAGTTGCGTTGCGCGCACGATGGTGTCAATATGGGATGACGGGTCTTCAATGGCATCGAAGACAGTCTTCTCATCTGGCGTTAAATCGGGTGGAGGCGTGACCTGGGAGGGTTGTTCCACTTCGATGGAGGGTTGCGCGGCGGTACGCTTCTCAACGACGGGTGCTTCTGGAGAAGGTTGGGTTTCTACATTCGACATCGGTGATGCGGATGCGGCGGACTGTATCTGGCTGACTGCGTACCGTGGTAACTCGTTGAGGAGATCATCGACGGTATTGACGAGTTTCGCGCCGTTATTGATCAGCCTGTGAGTGCCGGTTGAGAGTTCGGAAAATATCTCACCGGGTACAGCGAACACTTCCCTACCCTGTTCGCCAGCGAGGCGTGCGGTAATAAGCGCGCCGCTACGGTTCGAGGCTTCCACGACGACCGTTCCGAGTGTCAATCCACTAATGATACGGTTACGCCGTGGAAAGTTGTTCGGTTTCGGTGTGGTCTCCATCGGAAATTCGGAAATGAGTGCCCCGGATGCCGTAATTTTCTCAGCGAGATCGGTATTCGCTGCCGGATAGACGAAGCTCAAGCCGCTTCCCATAACGGCGACTGTTCTCCCCCCGGATTCCAGAGCCCCTCGGTGTGCTGCGGTATCGATCCCTTTTGCTAAACCACTGACGATTGTCAATCCACGCTGTGCAAGTTGATAACTCAACCGATAACTCGCTTTCCTCCCGTAATCCTTCGCGTCACGAGAACCGACGAGCGCGAGGCTCAGTGAATCTTCTGATGTCAGTTCACCTCTAATATAAATCACGATCGGTGGTGTATCAATTTCCTTCAAAAGTGCGGGATATGCGGTATCATAAAGCGTCAGCACCTGACAGCCGTATTCTTCTATTAGTTCCAATTCACGTTCTATCGGGTATTGAACCGGTTTACGCTGCAAGAGGTCCCGCATAGCAGGCGTAAGCCGATCTATCTTGCTGAGTTCATCGGATGTCGCCTGAAGCGCGTGCGCTGCGCTCCCAAAAACATCACGCAAGATTTGAATAGTTTTTAGTCCGACACCTTGAATCATATTTAGATGAATGAGGCTGATCGTCTCATTAGGGAGCATAATTCACCTTGCGCGATGTACCGATAGAATGCCCTCGGTGGGGATGTCTATAAACACTACTGTTCCGCCGTTCCTGCTTCCGCTGTTTCTTCAGATGGCAGTGCATAATAGAGTTCAATTTCTTGGATTTGCTTGTATTCGCCTGCACTCGGGGCACCGGTTTCACCGCGTGTGGAGCGTTTCTGTCCACCGACGCGTCGAGAATCCGAACGCCGCGGCACTTTCAGACGGAACTTCGTCGTCATGATCGGGTCTCTCAAGGTGAACCGATAAGTCGGACGCATGTTATCCCGGACCTCTTTTATTGTGATCCATTCGCCGTCTTCATTGATATACTGCGCTGCGAAGAATTCCATTTGCCCCGGTTCGGCTTTCACGACAACCTGTTGAATCTTTTGTGGATTCCGCCATTTAAGGACTGCTTCAGTGTAGTTGTCAGACTCTTGTTGTGATGCTTCATCCTTCTCATCTTCGAGAATAGGTCCTGTCTCTCCAACCGAGTACATATTATCGTCGTGGAATTTGGTATCCTCACTTGCCGCGTCCAGTGCGATATTTTTACTCCAGTTATAGTCAGGGTTTGATGCGAGGATACATCCTGACATCCCGATGACCACACAGAGAGCCATCACTAATAAGACAAAACGCATAATTGCCTCCTTGTTCTTTGGAGCGGAAAAAATCCGGTCCTCGATGGTATTGTGAAGTTGAGACGGTATTGGCAACAACCGCCTCGGTTGCATATTTCCATTTTACTCTAAGTCGAGTAAATCATCAAGTTCTTTCTCACGACTCTCCGAAGCATCTTCGGCTGCTACCTGTTCAGCGGTTTTGTAGCCGTAGAGTTCAATCTCTCGGATTTTGCCAGCCGCGCGGCGGTTGGACATCCGTCTATAGCCTGGATTACGCGAACCGAACTCGCGCGCCTTTAGCGCGTCATCTTTGGTTTGCAATACTCTCAGCCGGACTCTGTTTGTTGGAAACGGTGCCAGAATTGAGAGTTGCATAGGGTTACTTTTGACGCTTTTGACTTCTTTAACCAATGCCCAGTCTCTGTTGCTGGTAAGACTGCCTTTGTCCATGTGGATGTCAAATTCTAATAGGTTATCCGAGTGTACGACAATACGGCGGATGAGTTTCTTTTCCGGTAGGGTGATTATGACTTCAGAAGCTGGGCTCATCGCTGCGACTTCAGCGGGAAAGACGGCTTCACCAATAGTGCTTACCTTACCATCAATTGCTTGTGGTGTTGTTGACTGTACGCCTTCCATAAGGGCATAATTTTCGCTCCATTCTTGCTCTGAAAAGAGCGCGCTACACCCGATGAGGGTTGCAGAGAGACAGAGCATTGTGAAAAAACTTGTGAATCGGTAAATCATTTTTACTCCTTTTTGTTTGTGCAGGCTGACAGCCTACGCTACAAAGGCATTACGCAGGCTGACAGCCTACGCTACAAAGGCATTACGCAGGCTGACAGCCTACGCTACAAAGATGTGAATAAAGTTTCTGAAGCATTAGCGGTTCATTTGTTGGATATTCTGGATTATTTCTGCTTTTGTTAGTTTTTGGACTTTGAAAGCGAGATCGGTAAAAAATGGTGTTAAGTCGGTTCCTGCTGCTTGGCTGAGATAATAGACGAGGAAGCTTGTCGACATTTTGCTGGGTAATTTGTTGTGGAGCTGGTCGGCATCCATCAGACGGAAGACTTTGATATAGAAATCGGGTCCGTACCTTTTCCGAAGTTCTGAAACGATGGTATAAGCGTAACGATATCGCCATTGGGTGAGTTGTGAACTCCCGCCGTGGGTTGCCCAATCTTCAAGGTCGTTGATACCATCCATATTACGCTTTAAATACGTCTCAAGACTGTCGAATTTCTTGTGCAATCCGGCTTTCCCCCATTCCGTTTCCATCAGGACGGCGATTCCTTCGTTGAACCAAGTCGGTAGGAAGTAGATGTTTGTAAAAGCGTGCGTAAGTTCATGGACTCGGGTCGTCGGTTTTTCGTACATGGGTATGGGAAAATCCATCTTGATGCCGGTCACAGATTTCAGTGTGGTGTTCCCCTGTCTCTCATACTTATATTGTGTGGTAGTGGTAGCCACACTTGTTGTGCCCCTATAAATTTTATGCAGCGTTACATGAATTTTATGCTCAGGTTGGAATCCGAAAACAGCATTCATTTCGTTGTAAAGACTTTCCATATAGGAGAGAGCGCTGTCGGCATAGATGCTCCGCTCTGAAATTTCATCAAAATTCGCATCTTCTTTTAAATCTTCAGCGAAAGTAATGGTGTAGTGCGCACTTCCCCAGGTTCGTGATCCTTCTCCGATTGGAACGATTTCATCTTTAGAGGCTGCTAACATTAGATACTGATCGTCCCTCTGTTTTTTTAGGCGTTCTTCCCGGCGGTGCTGTGCTTCTTTCATAACGGTGCATCCACTGAAGCAGAGACAGCCAATAATAAAGACTGGCAGCAGATGTGTTAGCAGGCGTGGAAATGGATAGGCTTTCGGATTATTGCTATTTAAGGGACCCTTGGTGGTAGGCATAATTTTTCTCCCTGATTTATTGTGAGAACGTATGGGTTTTGGTGTGAAACTGTGAATCTTTTCGTCCCGAGAATCAACGTCATCAGGAAACGAAATGCCCCTGCTCCGATACCAATGTCGGTCATTATCAAAATCTTCGGGATTGTACATTACGGTTCCTCTTGTAGTTCGTATTCGATTAATTCGGTTGTTCCGTTTTCATTTTCCATCTTGACCATCCCGACATCCGGGGCTAACCAAATTGTATCTGTTTGCTTTCTTGTAATTGTTTCTTCTTCCTCACCGACGGTTGTTGTGATTTGCAGATTGTATTCAATTTTAGAAGTTTTTTCAAAAATGCCAGCGGGTGTTTCTATGCGATCACTGCCGATGGCTGCCCCTTTGATGAGAAAATGTATTTCAAACGGAACGCCCTGGTTAAAATCGACAAAAATAATATCCCCTTTGATCTTCAAATCTAAGACATCCCATCGCCCTGTTGGTGGGATACGAAAGAAGATGAGTTCATTTGCGGATATAGCATTAACACGGATTTTCGTATTATCTTCTGCAAATATAGCCTCGAGTTGGGATTTGAGGTCGGTTTCAAAATAGCGATTAATTTCATCGCCGACAAAGAATAACACGCGGTGTGGGGTAATACGATAGGAAGGGACTCTCAGATAATCGAATTCAGGGTTTTCAATGGGGGGTGTGTAGTCAAAGACGCGATAAATTCTTCCTGCCAGGGCGCGTTCTCGTGTGACCTCGCGTGTCCATTGGGAGCCGTCGGAATGCCGATAAACCCATCTATTACCGATGGCATTCGGATAATAATTGGGTATCCTTTTTTTCTCTGTAGGTGTCAGGACTGTTTCATTTTCTTCTTCTTCAAGTATGTCGGACCCGCATCCGGCGAGCACAAGTACAAGTACGCTGCAGAGCAGTAATTTTGTAAATTTCATAAATCTCATGGAATAGATTCCTTTGTTGTTTGTCTACTTGGTTATAAATTTCCAAGTTGCCCCTTGCGGCGTATCCTGAATTTCAACGTTCAACTCCTTCAACCTGTCACGAATTTTATCGGATGTCTCCCAATCTTTTCGGTTGCGTGCCTCCTGTCTTACCTCCAAGAGTAGGTCAACGAGCGGTTCGAGTTTCGCCTCGTTATCAGCGGGGCTATCCTGTATCTCAGTATTATAGATACCCAGGACCTGACAAGTTTCGGTTAACGCTTGATATGCGTGCGCGAGGACCGGTGTTTTGGCTTCATCAAATGTGCTGAGTGATTTGTTAACTTCACTGACGAGTGTAAAAATGGCACCCAAGGCTTGTGCGGTATTGAAGTCGGTATCCATTGCCTGCGTAAACTGTGCTTTCATCTCCTGCACGGCGTGCTGTAGCGGTACATCCGCCGTTTCATTCTGTTCAATGTCAGCATCGTATTTTTTTAAAGTGTCCAAACAATTGTTCAAACGTCTGAGCGCGCCTTCTGATTTTGTCAAACTCTCTTGATTGTAGTCGAGCGGGTGTCGGTAGTGTGCCGAAATAAGAAAGTGTCGAATGACTTCGGTGGGATAGTGGTCGAGGGCATCTCGGAGCAAAATAAAGTTCTCCTCCGATTTTCCCATCCGTTTTCCATCAATTTTTAGGAAAGCGACGTGCATCCAGTATCGTGCGAACGGAGCACCGGTCGCCAATTCGCTCTGCGCGATTTCATTTTCATGGTGAGGGAAGAGTAGGTCTTCGCCGCCGGCATGGATGTCAATCGTTTCGCCGAGATGTTTCATCGCCATAGCCGAGCACTCAATGTGCCATCCGGGTCGACCTTTACCCCAGGGACTGTCCCAAGAGGGTTCTCCGGGTTTTGCAGCTTTCCACATATCAAAATCTCGTGGGTCTTCTTTTCGTTCATCGATTTCGACGCGCGCGCCGGCGAGTAAGTCTTCCGGCTTTCGATGGGAAAGTTTGCCGTAATCCGCGAATGCATTCACCCGATAATAGACGCTTCCATCAATGACGTAAGCTGCGCCCTTGTCAATCAGGATTTGAATTAGGTCTATCATCTCTCGAATGTGTTCAGTTGCTTTCGGATGCACATCTGCAGGTTGAATACCGAGGCGTAGCGAATCCTGAAAAAAAGCTTCACAGTTTTTGCACGCAAGTTGCTTCGCACTGACACCTAACTCATCTGCACGCCTGATAATCTTGTCATCAATATCTGTCAAATTTTGAACCAGCTTGACGTTATAACCTTTATAGAGAAGATAACGTCGAATAATATCGGTTACCAGAGCAGTGCGAGCGTTGCCCATGTGAATGTAGTCGTAAACGGTGGGACCGCAACTGTAAATCGTGACCTGCTCCGGGGTTAGCGGTTCAAAATCCTCCAATCGCCGACTCAACGAGTTATAGATTTTCATTTTTTTTCTTATAGGTTCCTGAGTTAAAAAAGTGCCCAATCAAAACCCCTCCACTTCGTTTCGGGCAGTTTTTCGGTTAATTTTATGCTGAATTCGTCGTCGGCTCGGTTTGTAAAGACAAAGAGGAAACGAAAAACGTCTACTGCTGAGAAAGGCAGACGGTAGCGTAGGCGACAATTGCCTTACCCTCTCCGACGACCCCTAATTCTTCTGCTGTCGTTGCTTTAATGTTTACTTGTGCTACGTCGATTTCAAGTGTTTTGGCGAGTCTTTTTCGCATCTGTGAGATGTAAGGTGCCAATTTCGGGCGTTGTGCGACGACTGTGCTATCTATATTTTCGATTCGGTAGCCGCGTTCCGTAATTTTCAGGACGGTATCGCTTAGAAAAACGAAGCTGTCCATACCCTTATAGCGTACATCGGTGTCAGGGAAATGGATTCCGATATCACCGAGTGCAGCTGCGCCTAAAATTGCGTCTACGATTGCGTGTGTGAGGACATCGGCATCGGAATGCCCTAACAACCCCAAGTGATATGGAATTTCAACACCACCCAAAACTAATCTTCGATTTTCGACCAACCGGTGAACGTCGTACCCGATTCCGACTCGCATTTTTTGCATAGAGACTCGTTTGGCAAGTATAAAACGGCACCAGAGAGAGAACACCTACCACTGCGTCGGATCTCGAAGCAGTACTTCAGCGACTTGTAAATCTTCGGGTGTCGTTATCTTCAAATTTGCGTAACTACCCATGACTAACTTCACAGGAAATCCGAGTTGCTCAACAAGTGCGGCATCATCGGTTGCCGTGAGTTGTTGTGTCTGCGCGATCTGATGTGCTTCCTCTAACAGAGGTTTCCGAAAGACCTGCGGTGTCTGGACTGCCCAGAGGCGTTCGCGGACGGGTGTTTCTACAATGAAAGCGTTCTCGTCAGCGATTTTAATTGTATCTTTGACGGGGACAGCGGCGACAGCAGCTCCCCACTCGTCAGCGGCAGTCAGACAAGCAGAAATTGTCTTGTCGGTTACAAAAGGACGCACGCCATCATGCACGACGACAAAATCGGTGTCCGCCGATAGGGCGCGTAACGCATTATAGACCGACCTCTGTCGCGTCTCGCCACCTGTGACAAGTTCTTGTACTTTTGTAAATGTATAGGGTTCCAAGACCTTCGTTCGGCAATCACTGAAATCATCATTGTTGACAACGACGAAGATTGCATCCACAACTGTATTTTCTTCAAACCGCTGAATTGTATGGGCTAAAATCGGTTTCTGTGCCAGTTTTAGGTACGGTTTTTTGACCGAATTGCCCATTCGGCTGCCTTTACCAGCTGCGGGAATAAGGGCGCATATCTTGCTGTTCATCAATGTCCACTTCATTTTCTTTTATCCGTGTGAAGATCATCTGTCCGGCACTCGTGCGTAACATCTGCGTTACCTCAACGTTAAGCGTTTGGCCGATGTACGGCTTCCCTTCTTCAACGATGACCATAGTGCCGTCATCAAGGTAACCGACCCCTTGGTTCGGTTCTTTGCCTTCTTTGAGAAGCAATACTTGGATCACTTCACCGGCAATTACAACAGGGCGAACAGCATTTGAAAGTTCATTGATATTAAGACCCTTTACATTCTGCAATTCAGCGACTTTATTGAGATTTAGATCGTTTGTTATGATTGTAGCGTCCAGTTTTTGCGCGAGATGAACTAATTTCGCGTCCACTTCTGGTAGATGTGGTACTTCTTCCTCAGTGATTTCGACCTCAAGTGCTGGGTTGTTCTGAAGTGCGCGCAGGATGTCAAAACCGCGTCGTCCCTTATTTCGGCGCAGCGGTTCCGTAGAATCTGCGATATGCTGCAATTCATTAAGAACAAAACGCGGGATAACAAGTGTCCCTTCAATAAACTTTGTCTGGCAGATTTCAAGAATCCTACCATCAATTATAACACTTGTGTCTAAAATTTTAAAGTTATTTTTCGCTTTTCCCGCGGTGCCCTCTGCATTTTCAGCAGGGCTATCCGATCCGAGAACCGGCGACAGAGGTATTGTTATAGAAAGCCGGTAGCCTGTTACAAGACCGATGTAACTTATACCGAGCGCAATTATCACTTTAAGGTTGTTATCTAATTGAGAAAAAAGATGTAGTATACCGATCGAAATTAATAGGCCGATAGAGAGCCCTATCAAACTGGCTATAACACCACGCAGGATTGACACTTGTAAGCAGAGCTCTGCACCGACAAGGAGAAGTGATGCGATGAGTCCAATGAGTGTGACCAACGGGGCACCATCATAGATAATATAACAACTTGCCGCACTTGCGACGATAAAAAAGAGACGAATACCCCAAACTTGCATTTTGTATCCTTATAAAGACAATAGTCGTTTGGATTTTGATTTATTAATTCCCCATGCTTTATATGATATAATAACATTTTCCGAAAAATTAATCAAATTTGGTTTTCGTTTAGGGTGTGTAAAGTGTTTGGCAGCGTATTGTTTTTTTTGAAAACGGATAGGTTTGTCTTAGCGTGCTCCGACAGGGTAACGCTGTTAGTATGTTTACACACCCTTTTCGTTTAGATAAGAGAAGCGGTGTGTGGTGAGAGATGTATGAATAAAAACGCTTGTTATTCGCCTAAAGCCGTTAGGCTGTCATAAACGTCACTAACACCGACAAGTTCAATGTCGACATCGATATCTAAGCCTTTGCGGTTGTATTCAGGAAACATCACCCGTGTGAACCCTAATTTTGCGGCTTCTCGGATGCGTCTGTCAACGTGTGTTACAGGACGGATTTCGCCCCCGAGTCCAACTTCGCCGACCATCACAGTTTTCCGATCTATCGGCATATCTCGATGACTTGAGCATATTGCCATGAGGACGCCGAGGTCTATGCCGGGTTCGTCAACACGTAATCCGCCGGTAACATTAACGAAAACATCGGAATCGCCGACGTTGATACCTACGCGCTTATTGAGGACAGCGATCAGGAGCGCGATCCGTTGCCGGTCTACGCCTGCTGTGGTATTACGTGGGTTGCCGTAATTGGTAGGAACGACGAGTGCCTGAACCTCCATGAGTAAAGGACGGGTGCCCTCCATGCTTGAGACAACGACGGAACCTGAAATCTGCTCTTCTCGGTTGCTGAGAAAAATTTCTGATGGGTTCATCACATCTATAAGTCCGGTGCTCCGCATTTCAAATATCCCGATTTCATTTGTCGAACCGAATCGGTTTTTGATGGCTCGCAGGATACGGTAGATATGGTGGCGTTCGCCTTCAAAATAGAGGACGGTATCCACCATGTGTTCTAAGACACGTGGGCCGGCGATCATCCCCTCTTTGGTCACATGTCCGACCAGAAATACGGGGATGTTCCGATTCTTTGCACAAATCAAGAGATGTCCGGTGCATTCGCGAATCTGGGTGACACTCCCCGGTGCGGATTGAATACTCGATAAATAGACGGATTGAATAGAATCGATGATGACAACTTTTGGTTTTTGCGTTTCAATATGTTTTTCAATTTCTTCCAAGTTATTTTCACAGAGGACATAGAGTGTGTCGGACGCAACACTGAGTCGGGTTGCTCTAAGTTTTGTCTGGCTGACAGATTCCTCGCCGGAGACATAGAGTACATCTCCATACTTCCGGCTCAAGGCATCGCTGGCTTGGAGGAGGAGTGTAGATTTACCGATGCCTGGGTCGCCACCGATAAGGACGACGGATCCTGGTACGATACCGCCGCCGAGTACTCTGTCAAACTCTGCCATTCCAGTGAGGTGGCGTTCCACCTCGCTTGCTGTAATTTCGGAGATGGGTTCAGGTTCACGAGATGTCTGCCCGATCCCACGATGCCTTGACGGCGTAATCAGTGTTTCCACTTCTTCGGCGAAACTCTGCCAACTTTTGCAATTCGGGCAGCGTCCGAGTGTTTTTGGCGTTGTGTATCCGCACTCTTGACAGACGAACTTACGTTTTTCTCGTGCCATTTTTATTGTTCCCCATTTTTATTGTTCCCTATAAGGGTTGGGCGTTGTTGATCTTACCATTCTCTGTTGAAAAAACGGAATCCGGTTGTCCAGCGTGGTTCACCGGTCAAATTCTCGCCTCCGAGGAGGAGTTGTCCGTATCGAAAAAACCGTATTGCGATTTCTGTGTTCAATTCGGGTTCGCTGCTTGTCAATCCGACACCTTCGAGGCTGAGTCCTATGCGTCGGGACCCTAACGATAAATCGATGCCTGCCCCAACTCTGGAACGCATGAACCCCGCGCGTGCTCTGAGATAGTCCGTCACGTTATGTGCATACTGAATTTCGAATCGAACTGTTTCGTCGCGAACGCCGACGCCGATCCTATAATGTGCGTTTGATTGCGGTGATAGCGTAAACGCGAGTTCGTTGTAAAGTCGCTCTTCGAGGCTTAGATAGCGGAGTTCATAATCCCATCCGAATTCGAGCGGTGATTCAAAGCGTCCGATTTGCTGCTCGGTGCGTTGTGTGAGTTCTGTTACGGCATTCGCTGTTTTATTAAAGTTTTGTAGCGTGTTCCGTACCTCATCAAGCGGTTCAGGCGTATTGATTAATTTCGCGAAAGTACCGTCTCCTTCGTTCAACGCAGTGAGGAGTTGGCTGACCTCTGTCTCTAACGAAGCGACTGCCTCGGTTGTTCTCTGTAGATTCTTTAAGACAGGTGTAATATTTGCTTCACCTGTTTTTATTGCCTCGCTCCCTTGTGTGACGAGCGTCGAAACTTGGTTTGCTAATATATTGAAGTCTGTGCGAAAGTTCTGTGCGATTTGTCGGAATTCTGATGTTGTTGCGCGGGCATCCGAAAAAATAGTGTTCAGTTTCGGTGAATTTTGGTTCAGCAGCCTTAAGATTTCACGGGTAATATCGCTTAACTGACTACTGACCATGAGTGAATCGTCTTCCAACTGCCCAAGCAGGTTGTTTACCTTTAGGAGTGTCTCTTGGAAACGTTTATCGTTTTCTAATGCGAGTTGCGTCAAGGTTTTGACGGTTTCTTCAGAATCGACACTTAATTTCTCAATTGTTTTGCCGGTGGTTGCGACGACTGCCCGAATTTCTTTGATGGCGAGTTGAATAGATTCTTGGTTCGCTTGTAGTACTTCATTGGCAGCGGTTGTGAGTTCAATAGCTTGTGTCATGCCTGCGCTTGTCTGTTCGAGCAGTTCGAGGGCGTTCACTGGATCCTTGCCAACAATCGGCAGGTCTGCAGGTTTTAAGGGTGGGTTCCCGATAGCGCCATTGTCAAGAGCGATATAAATTTCGCCGACGAACCCGTTCATAGAAATTCTGGCGCCACAGTCTTCACGTAGCCACTTAAAGCCGTTTTTGACTTTCGCTGTGATATGGACGTTATTTGTGTCGGGTTGAAGTTTAATAGCGGTTACTTTACCGATGGGGACACCGGATAGGTAGACTCCGGCTCCGACATAGAGGCCGTTGACAGATTGAAATTGGAAGGTCAACTCATCACCAGCGGTTGCCCAGGGCCAATTCTCGGCATTTGTCAAAAGTATTGTCAATAAAATGATGGCAATGAGAATCATTAAACCGACTTTTACAGACGCTGTCCAAAAATTCATGCTATCTCCCAATATACGTTTTCAAAATAGGATTTTCCATTTTGAGAATCTGGTCGGGTGCTCCAAAGAGAACAAACTGTTGTAAAATGGGGTCGTCAATGTTAATAATTTCGTCAGGTGTTCCGTGTGCGATCTGTCGTCCTTCGTGGAGCATCACCATTAGGGTGCCAACACTGAATGCACTATGCATATCGTGTGTTACAACGATCGAGGTAACTTGCAGGCGTTCATGTAAATCGCTGATGAGTTGGTTGATTTCTGTGCAGGTAACCGGATCGAGTCCGGTTGTCGGTTCATCGTATAAAATGACATCTGGATCAAAGGCAAGGGCCCGGGCGAGTCCGACCCGTTTTCGCATCCCGCCGCTTAATTCAGCGGGTCTCAAGCTCTGCACGCCTTCCAAATCAACAAGTTCGAGTTTCTCATCGACGATCTTTAGCATTTGCTGTTTGGTATAGTTTGTATGCTGATTGAGCATGAAAGCCACATTTTCTGCAACAGTCATTGAATCAAAGAGCGCGGCTGACTGAAACAGCATGCCGATTTTCTGTCGGAGGACATTCATCTGTTTGGTTTTCAGTTTCGATATTTCCGTGTCATCAAACCAAATTTCACCAGAATCGACAGGAATCAGTCCGGCGATAAGTTTGAGTAGTACGCTTTTGCCGGTACCGCTGCGTCCCATAATAACGACAGTCTCGCCGCGCGGTACCTCAAGGTCTAACCCGTCTAAAACTATTTTCTTTCCAAAACTTTTGCTGACATTCTTAACTGAAATCATGATTTTTGACTACAGGACGTGGTAGAGGGAGTTGTTTATCCGGTGGGATTGATCCTTTAGCAGTCTGCGGAGTTCCCCTGCGACTGTCCGGTTACACCAATCCCAAGATGTTAAAGAGGATGTGGTTTAAAACGAAGTCCAAAATAAGAATCGTGATGAGCGAAATAACGGCGGAACCGGTTGTAGCTGTCCCGACACCTTCAGCCCCCCCGGCAGTCGAGATGCTAAACCCCTTATAGCAGCCGACTGCTGCAATCGCCATGCCGAAGGAAGTCGCTTTAATCAAACTAATCAGGACACTGCCGACATACAGATTCTTTTGTGCTTCTAATAGAAAAAAAGAGCCGTTAACATCAAAGAGCGTAACAACGGCGGTAAAACCGCCGCCAATACCGGCAAAGGTTGAGAAAATTGTCAACGTCGGTAACATGATTGTGCAGGCGAGGAAGCGCGGGACAACCAAATATTTGACAGGGTTTGTCCCCATTACTTCAAGTGCGTCAATCTGTTCTGTCACCTTCATCGTTGAAAGTTCAGCCGTAATTGAGGCACCGATCCGTCCGGCAAGGACGAATGCGGTGATCATCGGTCCGAGTTCTTTGACAATTGAGACACAGACAAATCTCGCGACGGAGCCTTCCACGGCGTAGGGTTTGAGTTGGATGTACCCCTGAACGCCTAAGACCATCCCTGTGAAAAACCCTGAGACTATGACAACAGCCAAAGAGTTAACACCGATCAGTAGTAACTGCTTAATGAGCAAATCAAACTGAAGAGGTGGACGGAAAATTTGGACAAGCGTCTGAAAAAAGAGCGTGAAGGCTTGTCCTGTTTCGGAGAGTACATTGTGTAGCCGGACTTTGGTACGACTTAATATTGGAGAGCTCCGAAAGCCGTCGTTGGATTCGTGTGTTTCGGATTGCCGATTCATTATTTTTAGTTCGGGTTATCAAACCGCATCTGTTTTTTAGTGAAATACAGAACGACGGCTCCGGTCGGTCCGTTACGCTGTTTTTTGATCAATAGGTTCGCTTCAACGCGATCACCAGCGTCTTCATCTTCATAATAATCTTCACGATATAAAAAGGCGACGATATCCGCGTCTTGTTCGATTGCGCCGGACTCACGTAGGTCTGAGAGTTGGGGTTGTTTGTCTGGGCGGCGTTCGACTTCGCGGCTGAGTTGTGAGCATGCGATGATCGGTACATTCAGTTCCCAAGCAAGGACTTTCAAGGCGCGCGAGATTTCTGAGATCTCTTGCTCTCGAGAGTTGTATCTTCCTGTCCCTCTGAGAAGTTGCAGATAATCGATGATAATGAGCGCGAGTTGGTTGTGTTCACCTTTCAAACGGCGTCCTTCAGCACGGAGACTCTGGACAGTCAACCCGCGGTTATCATTAATGAGGATAGGTGCTTCAGAGAGTCTGCCGGCAGCTTCTGTTAGGGGTCGCCAATAGTCGTCACTAAAGTTCCCTGTTCGTAACCTGCCAAAATCGATTTGAGATTCTGCGGAGAGCATCCGCATGACAATATCCTGTGCAGGCATCTCCAAACTGAATATTGCGACTGGACGTTGTTGGTCGATTGCGATATTTTGCGCCATATTCAGGACTAAGGTGGTTTTTCCCATACCGGGACGAGCGGCAATAATAACAAAGTTGCCGGGCTGCAATCCTGATGTCATGTGATCGAAATCCATGAAACCGGTCGGTACACCGAGGAACCGATCTTGTTTATGATATAATTTTTCGATCGCATCAATGCTGGATGTGATAATCGGATTAATTGGCTGGAACCCACGCTGTGCGTCGTTTTGTCCGAGTTCAAAGACGGATTCCTGCGATTGATTGAGGACATCAGCGAGTTCTATGCTTTCGTCTTGGGCGAGGTCGCGGATTGTCGAGCCTGCTTGTATTAATCGGCGGCGCGTGGATTTTTCGTGTAGAATATCGGCATAGAACTCGGTACTCTCCGTTTCGACAATTGGTGCTTGGAGTTCATAGAGATAACCTGCGCCCCCGGTTCGATTGATCTGATTTGTGCGCTTGAGTTCATCGGCGACGAGGAGCGGGTCGGCATTGCTAACGCGGTCATATACGGCGAGGATTGCTGTATAGATGAGTTGGTGGTCTGTCGTAAAAAACGCGTCAGAGGTATGTCCAAGCAGAGCAATTACCCTCGGAATAACCGATTTTTCGGTCATCATTGCGCCGAGCACTGCCTGTTCGGCTTCCTTATCAGAGAGGGTATCAATCGCTTCTGCTTGCATAATTATTCTTCACGTTCAATAACGACGCGAAGTTCGACAACGACCTCTGCATGCAATTTGACCGGCACCATGAACACACCGAGTTCGCGAATGGGTTCGGCGAGTTCAAGGTAACGCCGTTCCAACTCGAAGCCTTCGGTACGTAAAGCCTCTGTGATATCCATAGAGGTAACAGAGCCGAAGAGTCTGTCGTTTTCGCCTGCCCGTCTTTTGAGCGTGCACGTAACACCGGTGACTTTTGCTGCGATTTCACGGGCGTGTTCTCTATCTTTGGAGTCTTGTTGATCAATAACTCGTTTTTGGTGTTCAAGGTAGCGGCGGTTGCGTTCTGTTGCATGCACGGCTAACTGCATCGGCAGTAGATAGTTCCGTGCATATCCGTCTGCGACCGTCAACACATCCCCTGGAACACCGAGTCCTTCAACGCTTTTCTTCAGAATTACTTCCATAATTAGAACCTAAACTACCTTTGTGGGGACAGCGTTGTCTGCGTCTGTCCGGTATGCTATCGCGTAAAGGGTAACAGCGCCATATGACGTGCGCGTTTGACAGCACGTGTTACCATTCGCTGTTGCTTCGCGGATAATCCTGTGATCCGACGACTTACAATTTTTCCACGTTCATTAACAAACTTGCGTAGCGTATCCACATCTTTATAATCGAAAGATTCTATTTTGTGGTATCGCTGTCTACGACGAAATGCCATATTACATCTGTTCCTTTATTTCTGAAATAGTTGTTAGTTATCAGTTATAACAGGACTTACGCAATTTTGACTGTAGACTGTTCTGTTAGAAGAAAGTTTTCTGGAAACACGGCGTTTTTGCGTCACAATCTAACAGATTGTGGTACAAAAGAGCATCATGCGTAAGTCCTAAGTTATAAGTTGTTAGTTCAAGAGGCGTAGGTGCAGCCACAGTCTCTTTTAGCGGATAACTTGCCTAAAGCGTTGGGAAAAGGAAGCAAGATAATTTGCGTCCTCTTCTTTTCGCTTCAGATCCGCATGGACAAGGTCTAGCGACGCTCGCCTGTTGTGAAAAAATAGATAGCGGCGAGAGGACCTTCTGTAGGATGGTAATTTTTCGAGGGACGTGCTTCACTTAGAACGGGATGTCATCGTCCGTTCCGGAAGACGTGCTCGGTGCTTCAGGTGCGTCTTGATAAGAATCGGGGCTCGTTGGTGCCGCTGCGGGTTGTGCGTTGGCATAACCACCGCCCGTTTCGTCACTATCGCGACGTCCACCGATTAACTGGATCCGTAATGCTGTAACAGAGAGTTTGCTGCGTCTAGATCCGTCTTCGGTTTCCCATGAGTCGAATTTGAGGGCACCTTCAATGAAGATTGGACTCCCTTTCGTGAGGTATTCGTTCACAATTTCGGCTTGCCTACCCCAGGCAGCGACATCAACAAAACAAGCACTTTCTTTCTGTTCACCCGTTTGCCGATCCGTGTAGCGCTCGTTCATAGCGATGCCAAAATTGGCGACTGAACTTCCATTCGGAAGGAATTTCAATTCTGGGTCTCGCGTAAGATTCCCCATCAGTATAACGCGGTTGTAACTTGCCATGGTTTCTCCTCTTTATATGCTGTGTGTACTTGGTTGTTTCACTATTAAGCCGGTGCCGTTGTCTCCTCGTTTTCTGCGTCGTTATCGTTCTCTGTGGCATCTGTGGCATCCTCAGCATCTGCACTTTCAGTTTCCTTATCATCGTCATCATTTGACGTTGATTCTTCGGTATCAGATGTGGGTTGCGTTGCTTCGGATACTGGTTCCTCTGGTGTCTCCGCTATTTCGGCTTTTAACTTATCTATATCGTCTTCATATTCGACGATCATATAACGTAGGATCGTTTCAATGACACGCAGGGATTGGTTTAAAGATGCGACAAAACTCGGTGCACTCTCAAAAATGTAGAGTACGTAATAGCCTTCACTTCTTTTTCGGATCGGATAGGCAAGTCGTTTCTTACCCCATGGATCGATTTTCAGGAGCGTCCCGCCATTTTCGATAATACCCTTGACCTGATCTGTAAGTGCCTCTGCTTCGTTTTCGTCGTGATCAGGGGTTATGATGAGCAGGAGTTCGTAAGGTTTCAAATTTTTATGCCTCTCTTCGGACTGATGGCTCCGCTGTGTAATATAAAGCAGGGAGCAGAGATTAATGATGTAAATCCGAGCTGATGTCTATAAGGAGACATCAGATAGAATTTGTGTTCGTCAATTTCCGTGCATATAATTATACCACATATTGACTGATATATCAACCAAAAATCACATTTTTTATGGCTATTAGCCATCAGCAATCGGCTTTCAGTTGTCAGTGAGCGTCGCGACGTGTTTCGCACACCGATAGGCGCGATTTGTAGCCGAAGCCGTCCCACCTGTTATGAAAAAACGCCGATCATGATTAGGAAATCACCGGCAAAACGTTTAGGATCGGCGTGTTGAATATGCTGTAATATGTGGTGGTAAGAAGAACGGACGTTTTGATGTGTCAACTTCCTGCCGAATCCGTGCGGCTAAGGTATCGACACCGACTTCTTCCGCTGTGGCCAAGTTGTATTTTTCGAGGAGTGGCAGTAGACTCTGGAAGATAGTCGCCATATATCGGTAGCCTGCCCATGTTTTGGCTGCACCGATTGGCGATTCAAGGTGCATCGTCGGTGGCGGCAAACCTGCGTCTACAAACGTCTTGTGAAGCCCGATGCCCATGTCAAGGTGCGCTCCGGAATGTGCGAACACATCTAAAATCCATGTGATGAGTTGATTCATCAGTGGTGTCCGTGGATGTTGGATAGCCGGATAGAGTGTATATTCGGGTTCTTGAAACGCGACAATACCGCCTCGTTTTACATGGGTCATGAGTTTGGCGAAAGCCTTCGTTGGTTCCGCCATATACATCAAGACGAACCGTCCGACGATGGCATCAAATTGGTCAGAAAAATCGAGATTCCGAGCGTCGCCTGCGATGAATTCGGTGTTTCGCAGCCCGGCATCAGCTGCGCGTTGGCGTGCGGTGTCGAGGATGTCGGCATTGATATCCACGCCAACGACCTGTCCTGTTGGTCCAACGAGTTCAGCAAGCGTGAGTGTGACATCGCCGGCACCGCTACCGATTTCAAGTACACGCATCCCCTTGATAATACCGGCACGTTTGCAAAGCCGGTGTGTTGATTCGCCGTAGATTCTGGATTGTTCAATGAGACGCGTTGTTTCGTGTGAGGTGCGCCCTAACGTATAGGTAGCATCTCGACGTGATGTGTTCGGATTTTCTGAACGATTTTTGGTCATACGTGAGAACCGCCTACGCTGGTAAAGATGCATACGCTGTGATGTGCGGTGGCAATAGGAGCGGTCGTTTTGAGGTTGTGACTTCCGCTTGAATCCGGTCCGCGAGTGTGTCAATATCTATCTCTTCAGCTGTCGCGATGTCGTACGCCTCCATGAGTGGGACGAGGCTCCGAAAACTGTTGGCGAGATACTCAAACCCCGGCCAGCCCTCAGGACCGCCCATGGGAGCCTCGAAGTGTAAGGTAGGCTCGGGCAGCCCTGCCTCAACGAAGACTCGGTAAAGTTCCATCCCCATGTTGAGGTGTGCGCCTGAACGCTCAAACACTGTGAGTCCCCATTCAACGAGTTGGTTTATCAAAGGCGTATCCGGGTGTATGACCGTCCGGTAGAGGGCGAGTTCAGTGTCCTGAAAGGCGACAATTCCGCCGGGGCGCAGGTGCGTTGCCAAATGCCTGAGTGCCTCTGCTGGGTCTGCCATATAGAGCAGGACGAGTCTACCGACAATGGCATCAAAGTCGTCTGGCAGTTCGAGGGTTCGGGCATCACCGGCGATGAATTCAACGTTTGAATACCCGGTTTCATCGGCTCGTGCTTGTGCTGTTTTGAGGATATCTGGGTTGACATCTATGCCGACGACGTTTCCTTCGGGTCCGACAAATTCAGCGACGGTGAGTGCCACATCACCAGCACCACTCCCGACATCAAGGACTTTCATGCCTTTTGCGATACCGCTTCTAAGGAAAAAACGCCGGGTTACGTCGTCATAAAGCTGCGATTGTTCTATGAGGCGTTGCGTTTCTTCTTCGCTACGCCCCATTGTATATTCTGCATCTCTGTTCTGATTGCTCATTTTTTAATTTCCTCACTTTGAAAAAATGGTATAAAGCCTGCTTTTCGGGTTGTGTAACGGTTTTAAATCGTGCAGGAAGTATGAATTGTATAATTCCTAAAAACTATAGCCGATTTTGGTGTACCAGAATGCGCCGCCAAACCCATAAGGGCTATACTCACCGAAAGGTCTACCGACGATTCTGGCGGGAAACTCTTCAATATCAAAGGGCACGTCGGGTCCCTCTGCCGAAGTAATATTATCTGGTTCAACATTGAGGGCATTATTCACACCGACTGTGATACCCAAATTTTCGACGAGTGCATAACTAACTTCAATATCCACTAAAAACGCGCCACTGTAGGTTTGTGCGCCAACAGCATTCTCGTACCATGGTCCGTAGTAATTAACTCGTCCCAATACATCCAAACTATCACCGATGGCTTGTGTTAATGTCACATTTCCACGATGGCGGGGAACCCCTTCTTCCAATAGCCGGACTCTTGTGTTGTCAAGGATATCAGGATTACGCTTGGTGACTGTGGTCCCCGTGTAGTTATAGGCAAGGCTCAGTGCCCCGTCGAGTATGGGTGCTGTAAGGATCACATCAAAACCTTGCGTGCTTGTTTCAAATTCGTTGGTAAAGAATCGGAATTCCTGCAAATTCCCTGCACTCGTAATACCTTCAGTCACGAGCTGCTGAATTTGTGCTTCAGTAATATCGGTGCCTCGCTGGAAGTCTTTCGATGGTGCTAATCGGTCCTCGACTTTAATGTTGAAATAGTCAAAGGTAATACTTACAGCGGCGTGGCTGACAACCGTTCCAACCGTGAAATTCTTTGACTGTTCCGGTTCGAGTGGCTTACCACCTACCAAACCCGCGGCGGCATGCGTAGAAGGAATCGTTCCTTTATTGACTAACGTATTGTTTTCACCGAATTCCGTTGTGACGTTAAAAGCGTTCTGCTGCCCCGGTGTCGGTGCTCTGAAGCCGGTGCTATAACTGCCACGTACGCTTAGGTCAACAATCGGATCAAGCGAAAGCCATTCTTTGAATGTATCGGTAATGCCATAGTTCGTTGCGATTTTATAGTTAATCGTACTCCCAAAATCATCGAAGTATTCACCACGGACAGCAGCACTAACTGTCCAAAAGTTCAAGGGTCTTAATTGGCTTTCCAAATAGCCTGCGAAGTTGGAGCGGGTCCAGCTTCCCTCAGCAATATCACTGAAACCGGGGAATCCATTAGAGCCAGAACTAAATCCTTGGCTTGCCAATGGACCGATTTCCCAAGACTCAATCTGTCCCTGCACAATCTCAAAGGTTTCCGTTCGATATTCGAGTCCCGATGCGAGGAACACCCTATCGTGGAGTGGATAGGTTAAGTCAAGGTTGAGGTTGGTATCCGCTTGGATGTAATCTCCTGGGTCGAATTCTGTCGGTGTTTCCGGTCCAAGTGAGGCGTTGACGGTATTCCTGATAAAGAAATCGGCGGCGTGCCGTCCATAGGAAGCACTCAAATCCCACCCTAAGTCTGCCGCGAGGGTTCCTTTTAGCCCAACCAGGAGCGAGGCATCTTGGGTATCAGCACCGAAGCGGGGCGTAAATCCGCCCGGAAAGCGTTCTTGGAATGTGAAAAGATTCGGGTCAGAAAGAACCTGTTGTAAGGCAATTGGATCTGGGACGTTGTTGGTTATTTTGACGACAGGAATTTCGCCTGTGCCCGATAACCGTCCGACAAGCAAGGTTTCCCCGTCATCATTACTAAACACAGCGGGTCGGGTATTCGGATTTCGGAAGTAGAATCCGCCTTCAACATCCTTCTGTGCATAGTTCGCGTGACCGTAGAACTTAATATTATCGGTCATACTTGCGCCGTAGTTTGCAAAAAGTTTGATGTCGTTTCTGATAATCGGATGTCCCCAGGGTTGGGCGGGGTCAGCGACATTTGTGTTTCCGGCACTCATAAGTGCGGCGGCATCATCTCGTTGGACGGAGCGATCTGTCTCATTCATGCCCCCGTATTCTAAGCTGAGATTCGTCCAGAGCTCTTCTCGTCCCAAACCGATATTTCCAGCGAGAGAATATGTGAAACCATCGCCAGCTTGGAAAATACCGGGTTTGATTTGAAAAGATCCGCCTTCATAACTGTCTTTGAGTTGCAGGTTCATGACACCTGCGATTGCATCGGAACCGTATTGCGCCGATGCGCCATCTCGTAGCACCTCAACCTGTTTCAGTGCGATGGAGGGGATAGGAGAAAGATCAGCACCTTGTGCGCCATCGGACAATCCATTTCCGAGCCAAGCGATCACGGCGGCACGATGGCGGCGTTTACCATTAACCAGTAACAAGGTGTGATCTGGTGCCAACCCGCGCAGATTCGCTGGGCGGACGACAGTCGCTGCATCGGCGATTGGCTGCGCATTTACGTTGTAAGATGGGACTAAGTTTCTCAACAGGTCTGGCAAATCGGTGTTTCCCTGTTTGACGAAATCATCGCTTGGTAAGACATCAATCGGGACAGCAGATTCAAGAACCGAACGCGGTTTCGCGCGCGTCCCGACCACAACTACCCCCTCAAGCGTTATAACCTCTTGTTCGGATGTCGCTTCGCTTGATTCCATTTCAGTCTCTTGTGCTACCGCTATAGAGGCCAAACCTATACACATAACTAAAACACCATGCATCAGAAGCAGTAACGTTTTAAAGGTAAGTCCGACTTTCATAAATGAAACGCCTCCATTTTTTCGTTAAGAAAACATCTTGTCTGAAGCATGATTTGCATAGATAACTGATATAATACCAATTCTAATTGACGATTCGTCTTAAAAGTGCCACCATTTTTGAGTTATGCCCGGTTCGGTTAGGAAACCGAACCTACCGGGCCTGGGTGGACAGTGTATGGTTAATGCAATATAAACTCTTAGAAATGGTATAATAAATTGAATAGGCGCGGTTTCAACCGCGCCTATCGTGAAAAGTGCGTTTAAAGAACCTTTCATACACACAGGTTTTAGAAGCTATATCCGACTTTGGCATACCAGAAGGCCCCGTCAAAACCGAAGGGACTGAACTGTCCATATTTGTTGCCAACAGAATCGGCACCATTCGGATTTTCATCGGGATAGGTATTAAGGATATTTCTTCCACCGAGCGTGAATGCGACTCCGGACTCCGCGATGTAAGTGGTTTCCAAGTCGAAAATAACTCTTCCAGTGTATTCTCCAGTGCCTTCCACCTCTGGATTCTGTAAGTAATCTTCAGAATCGAACCAACCGCTGAAATAGCTGGCGCGTCCGAGGACGCTCCATGCATCCGTTAGGGAGTAAACGCCCGTCAGGCTGGCGCGGTGTTCGGGTAAGTTCTCTTCGAGTTCCCTGATTCGATGATCGTCCAGCGTGTCGGGATTGTGATCGGTAACTGTGGTGTTTGTGAAGTTATAGACGGCAACGACCCTACCATTCGGTATCGGTACCGTAACGACGGTATCAATACCGTTGGTTGTCGTAGAGAAGTCATTGATAAAGAACTGGAATGTTTCGAGGTTCGCTGCACTGGTTACACCTGCGGCGATGAGGTCTGCCTTCTGCGCGTCAGTCAATGTGAAGTGTTGTGAGACCGATAACCGGTTTTTCAGCCGAATATCAAAAAAGTCCATCGTGAAGTTTACGCCCAAGATATCGACGGTAAATCCACCTGTGAAGTTATTTGATGTTTCCGGATCAAGCGAGTTATCTTCCTTGCCTGTCACAACACCGACAGCGGGGTTGGTGGAAGGAATTGTTCCTTTATTAACGAGATCACCCTTTGCAAAATCGTATTCAGTGGTAATGTTGAACGTATTTTGCTGCCCGGGTGTTGGTGCGCGGAACCCACTACTATAACTTCCGCGTAACCGCATCGTTTCCGTAACCTTGTAATTTGCAGCGGCTTTGTAGTTCAGCGTGCCGCCGAAAATCTCAAATTGTTCACCGCGTACAGCGAGGGCGATCAGGAGCGGATCAATCGGTCTGATTTCAGTTTCCAGATAGGCGGCGACGTTGTAACGGTGCCACTTACCTGCCGCGACTGGACTAAATCCTGAAAATCCGTTGGATGCAGCCGTGAAACCTTGCGCTGCGAGGGGCCCGATCTGATGTGACTCGCGTTCGCCCTCTATGATTTCAAATCCTTCGTCGCGATATTCCAAACCGGAAGCGAGGAACACCATGTCGCTGAGCGGATAGGTTACATCGAAGTTGAGGTTATAATCCGTCTGGATATAATCGCCCGGATCAAAATAGGTGGGTGTATCTGGGCCGAGTGAAGCGTTAACAGTGTTGAAGATAAAGAAATCGGCATGGTTGCGTCCAAAAGAGCCGCTCAGATCCCAGGTTAAGGGTTTGCCTAACGCTTCTTCGAGAGCGGTGCCTTTAAAGCCAACGACGACGGAGCTATCCCACATGAATGCGCCAAATCTGGGTGTGAATCCGCCTGGGAACATCTCTTGGAAATTGAAAAGGTTCGGGTCATTCTTGACGGCTTGCAACCGTTCGGGATCAGGAACGTCGTTAGTGATCGGGATATCGTCAGCATCGTGAGGCGAGAGTTCGGGGAACGCCTCGCCGGCTTCCACAGCCTCCGGGTTTTGTGCTTCCCAATCCGCTTTTCGTGCTTCCCAATCCGCCATCTCTGCTGACAAACCGCGCAAATCTCCGACGAGCAACGTGCCGTCCTTCCCGCTTGGGCTAAACACGCCATTGCGAGTGTTTGGGTTTCGGAAATAGAACCCGCCTTCAACGCGTTTGCGGGCGTAGTTGGCATGTCCATAGAATTCGATGTCATCTGTGAGGGTGGCACCGTAGTTGGCAAACAATTTGGTGTCACCGTCTATAATCGGCTGTCCCCAAATTTGTGCGGGGTCTTTGACACTGAAATTGCCTGCGTTAATCAAGTCTATGGCATCCGTACGTTGGATAGAGCGGACGGTGGGATCAGCGCCGCCGTATTCAAAGCTGAGGCTACTCCACACGTCTGGACTCCCTAAACCGATATTTCCAGCAAGCGCGAATTGCCTACCATCACCTTCTTGGTAGATGCCGGGTTTAAATTCAATTGAACCGCCTTCATAGTTGTCCTTCAATCGAAAGTTCATCACACCGGCAATAGCATCAGAACCGTATTGTGCGGATGCGCCATCACGGAGGACCTCTACCTGTTGCAGGGCAATTGCGGGAATAGGTGCGAGGTCAGGTCCCTGTGAACCATCGGATAAACCGTTACCGAGCCAGTGAATTACAGCAGCACGGTGTCGCCGCTTGTTATTGACGAGCACGAGTGTATGGTCTGGTGCAAGTCCACGTAAGTTCGCTGGACGGACGACTGTTGACGCGTCGCTAATCGGTTGTGTGTTGACGTTATAAGATGGTACCAAAGTTCTCAGCAGGTCGGGTAGATCCGCGCCGCCCTGCTTTTCAAATGCTTCGTTTGACACGATATCAATCGGTACCGCCGAATCCAAGACGGAGCGCGGTTGTGCACGGGTACCGACGACAACGAGGCTCTCAAGTTGTATAGGGTCGCTACTTGCAGCTGTTTCTTCAGAGGCCTCAGCCTCTTCTGTGGTTTCTGCTTCCTCTGCCTCTTCGGCGGCGTGTTCATCCGCTATAGCGGTCGTGAACGCGCACATCAAAATGGTTAGAGCAATGCCGAGTGCAACGGCAATTGGTTTAATATGATTTTTAGAAAACATACTATTTCTCTCCTAATATTGGCGTAAACGCCATGTTTTGACCATTGATTTCACAATTAGTGATAAACCCAAATAGTTTTACTTGTTGCATAGAGTATGGATTATAGATATAGCATGGAAAAGGGAAGTCAGAGGACGTAGTGAATAAGCTACGCCTCGCTCACAAAACCCAAACATACTATAATTATACTAAATATGACGTAATTAAGCAAATTATGGCATAAAAATTGTAATATGCGCCCCAAAATTGCGATATTGAGCGACTTTCGCACTATGTCCTTGTTCCTCTGATCCGAGGCGTACAGGATTAGGAAGCGCGGAAAAGTGGTGAGATTGCGGTTGTGGCTGATAAAAAACATGCTGGTGAGGAGATTGTGATCTGAGTTTATCGTATAACTGATTGCCTTTGATGTTTATCAAATTTAGTCTTGACATTGAAAATCTGTTGGTATATACTTAAAAAATAACCTAAATTTGAAGGTCCGTAACCTGTTAACAAAAACCGGTTGGTAGTCGCGTGATTCACGCGCCGCTTGTATTCGGTTTCAGAGCGTTTGAAAATCTCTTAAATGCCAATTTGTTTTTCAGAGTTGGCATCAAAAATAAAAACACATCACCATGGCAAAGAAAAAAGGGCGCCGCTCCATCAATGTGGCACGGAAGCGTGAAAAACGGAATCGCGACCGGAAAACCAGACAGAAACAGATCGCTCATGAAAAGCAACGTAGACTTCTTCACAACAAATCAGAAGAAGAGCATCTACACGCCTGTATCGCAGCGAGCCAGAAGCTGCTTGACGAACCTGAGTTGGAAACGCTGCTTTTTGACGCAGAGTTGACGCAGAAACGTGTGATAGAGGTACTGACGGAAATCGAACCGGATGAAGCAGATGAGCCTGCCGATAATTTAGAAGATTTTCTTATCTCTGACGCAGACCCGCCTTATCTGCCTGATGAAAGTGTAGATGAAACAGATGTAGACGGGGTGCTAACACCGATGCCGGAAGCGGAAAATGCGAGCGATCATTTTCGGTTAGAGGTGCTGCCACATCTGCTCACTTCGGATTTCATGGATCGGTTAACACACGCGTTGACAGCCTGTGAAACACGTCTGAAGCTGATTGGCAACCGCGATCTCGCCGAGGTTGCTTTCGTTACCCGCTCACTTTTTGAAGCGGCACCACCGGAAATATTGGCGTTTCACCCGATGATTCAAACCATCGGTATCGAAACTTTACGTGTCCTTGTGGAAGATATGGACGTAATGGCTGATGGTCGAGAAGATGTCAAAGGGATCCTCTCAGGTGTCTTGGCACAGGATGACTTAGAACCGTATTTATCTCAACAAGCGTCCGTCTTTTCAGACACTCAATCAGAAGAAGAAGATGTTGACAAGGTTATCGCACCTAAACCGGATCCTGTAGCGTCGGTTTCTGCCGAAACGGCACCAGAAGAGACTGAAGTTCCGTTATCGACTTCTAACAATGCAGCGGAAATGGACCGACCTATCGAACCTGAGGAACTTTCGGAATCGGAGTTGATCATATTTCCGGAGGCGGCACCACCGGAACCGTCTGCACCGACATTGTCGCCTGATGAACTTCCAGCACGAGCACTCTATAAAAATTTTGGCGGTTTAGCGATAAAAGAGAATTTTGAAGAATCAACAGACGACGTGCATTCAGCGGAACAGTTAGCGAACTATGCTTTGGTCAACGAAAATGAAGAGCAGATTGAGTTTGTTGATGAGGCAAACGAACGTTATATCACGGTTACCGAGGACAGGCTGCAGTTACATGCGCGCTCTGAATCGGAACTCGCCATTGCGATGGCAGAATTAGAAGCGAACTGTACATCCGCAGTGATGTACCTCGCCAAAACAATTGAAGAAAGGGGGTAAAAAGATGCCAAGAAGTAAAAGTGGACAGGTCCGACGCCGGACACAGATCCGTCAACGCCAGTTACGGCGACTCAAAAGAAAGAAAGCGGCATTGAAAGAGCTTTTGCAAAATCGCGAAGCCTAATGCCGCCATCCGCAGTTGCGGCGGGTCGCCGTACCCGCCTACTCCGCTTTCATTTTTTCAATATGGATAAATCCTGAAGTTTGCAACCGTACAGAATCCCCGCCTTCTTCTTCCACATATCCCATCCTGAGGAGTGTAATGATCTCGTATGAGGTCGGCACATCGAACAGTTCGCGGATCTGTTCACGATCTGTAGCACTTTCGAGCGGTGCGCTGACGAACTGCACACCGATTTTCAAGGCAGTCGCGGCAAGCAGCACGTTCTGGATCAGCATCCCCATACTCAGCCACATCCATCGAGTCGCGCCTTGACCGGGCGGAAATCTCCTGCAATTCATCGTGATTAACATGAGCAGTGGTGCTTCGCGCACCTGCGTTGCCATCTCTCTGGCAGGTATTTTCCCAGCCCCGAGATGTCCGAGGAGTGTGAACGCTTTCGCGTTTTTTAGTAATTCCTCTAAGAATTTCTCAGGTGCGTTTTGAAGTGGTTTCGGTAGGGTGACGTGTTCGGACAGTAGAACGCCATCGCCGCGTTCCTGCCACTCTGTCTCTGTTACACGCATCCACCGACTGTTGTCATCAAGGAATTTTGGGTCCTTGAATTGCGTAACAACGGCCCGTTCTGTCAGGTCGGCGAGAGCCGTTTTGCCTTCAGATTCTTGAATCAGTAGTATTTCCCAAGGTTGGACATTGAACGGTGAGGGTGCCCATCGCGCTGCCTCAATGAGTTTCTCAAGGTCGTCAGCCTCTATTGCGCGCTTCTGAAACGCTCCACGATGGCTTCGGCGTTGCGTCATTGCGTCAAAAACGTTCATAAATTTGCGAGGCTCCTATGGCGTTCAAGGACTTCTACAGGTGATGCGGTCCCGGTTGTGCCGATTTTGGTGACAGTAATTGAAGCTACCAGATTCCCGACATAAGCCGCTTCGACGGCGTGATCGGTTCCAAGGCAACAGAGCGTCGCGACGAGCCCTGCCGAAACGCTATCGCCTGCGCCGACAGGATCGGTTGTGTCGTCAATTGGGATCCCCGGAATATGTGTGAATGTGTCGTTAGAATAGACGAGGACACCGTTTTCACCGAGGGTGACGTATACGGTGTTTTGGGTCTTCTCCGCGAGACGAATCGTGTCCTGTTTTGCTTCATCAATGTCAACTTTTTGTCCATCCCAGTCTGGTTGAACCGCGCGTTTTGCCTCGAACCGGTTCGGTTTAATGATGACGTTTTGGTATTCACCAATCCGCGTGCGAGAATCGGCGAAAAAGACTTTTTCTCGGAAGTGTGCTGCCGATTTACAGAGTGCTTCCCGCACGCGTGTCGTGACGACCCCTAAATTCGCAAGCGGCATCTGATCCCCGATGATGACCCCGTCAACAAGTGGTAGACAGGTTTGCAGTGCCTCAATAACAGCGTCTTCAACTTCCGCTGGCATGGGGGATTGGTTCTCAATATCAAATCTTGGTCCTTCTGTTTCGACACCTTCATAGCCGCGATGGATCGGTTTAAGATAGGTCGGCGTAGCCCATCCGGGTGCTTGCACCATAAAGTCTGTCGCACATCCATTTGCTTGTAGGCAATTGAGGAGCGTTCTCCCAAACCCGTCCTCACCGATAACACCGAGTGTATAGACTGTCCCAACGCCTAATGCCTTCAGGTTATTCGTAACAGTTCCTGCGGCACCTGGGCTATAACGTTGTTCGACGACGGGATTCGTATGCCACGGCGTTTCTAATGACAGTGTTGATCGCGTCTTGTCTATGTACCAGTATGCATCGAGGTAAAAGTCGCCTACAACAAGTATCCGCTGGTCGCGAAAGTTATTGAGAATTGTTTTCAGACGCGCTTGGCTAATCAAGGTGTTCCTCCGGTGTTCCAAGATACCGAGTTTCTTGGCTTATCATTTTCATCAGTTGTCTCCAAGCTTGTAAATTCCTGTCATATAGGGGTTGATATTGTAGTTCCAACCCATTAGATTTTCAATTTCAGCGTCTGTCATCTCGTCAAGGTTGATGATGACTATTTCACTGAAAGGTTGGGAAGCATCTGGCGGACCGAAATAATAAGATTTCGTCTCTTTACGTCCACTTTCAACGTTCATGACCTCAGTGAATATAACTTCATAACGGTAATTCGTTTTCATACGAAAGATGCGACCATCATGAAGCACAGCTACATTCCAGTCGGGGTCTTTCTCGCCCAATTCAACCTTCAGTACATGAAATGCACGTGGAGAATCCGCCTCCATCAGAACGGATATTTCTGGAAAGTCGAGTAACATTTGTATAGACATATCTAACGTGGCATCGCCTGCCAACGAGCGTTTGTATTTTTCTAGCATTGGGGTCCAAATCTCTGTTAGCGGTCGATTCGGGTTCCACTTTTCCTCCACTTCTTCTATCAGGGTTTCAAATTTTGAACCGAACTGTTCGATCAAAACTTCGTCAATTTTATCAGTGTTAATACCAATCCATTCAGGTGGACATTGTAGATGTTCAGGGACCCCATCAGCAAAGAGTGGGTTCGTAGAGGTGCTCGTAGGATTCACGAAGTCTGGTGGTGTTTCTGTTGCAATAGGTGCTTCGGAAACCTCTGCCGCATGAGGATTGGCTTGATGCTCAACCTTAACAGGATTGTCCCTCTTTACTGGCATGTGCTTGCTAACCCTTCTGTTTTCATAAAACAGACCGCAGCCCATCGCCAGCTGCAAAACGAGAAATAATACAGTTATAAAAAAATAGTGGGAAAAAATCTGTCTGAGCATCGGTTTTCCTCATTAGTAGGAGCCATAAACGATGTAAAACCAACCTAATTCTTCTCCGTTCTTTAAACGTTTAGAGCCTTCATCTTCTGGCAGATCGTGCGGGTTAAGATGATATTTCAGGTAATACTTCTCTGCCTCTGCTTTATGTGTTTCAGCACTTTTGGGTGTCGTCTGCTGGATTCAGCCACGAAGCCATTTCATCATCGCAGCCTTCAAACGTCATCACTGCCCAAAGCCCGTGATGGGTGTGTGCTATATCAAGGTACGCCTCATAGACTTAAACCTATTTTGACTCATCATTATAGCATACTTCTCTTTTTCCAGAAACACCAAATTGGGTTATCGTTTTGTTCGCGCGACATACGTCTTGACAACTTTACCGTTTCATGGCAAAATTCACTAAAATGAATCAAAATGGAGCGGTCTATGACGCAACACGACATCATCCAAACGATACTCAAAGACAGCAATTATCACCTTGATCTATTTGACACATCTGAAATTCAGAATTTACGTCAAAGGATAGAAGGCAAAAAAACACCCATCACCTACTGCCCTATTCGCGGAAAGGCAGTCCA
>JAJDXV010000009.1 GCA_022823085.1 Candidatus Poribacteria bacterium | reverse complement strand
AACCCTGTAGTTGGGGCGGTGGTATCCCCCACAGGTATTCGGTATCATCCGGATCTGTGTAGACTTGATAAGTGGTCACCGTTTTCGGGACTCAAATCAAGTAAGCCTCCTACAAGGAAGCAAAGAAGCACACGCCTTTAGCCGTTGTGAGTATCACGAGGTGTTGGTTCACGGTTATATACCTCCGTTTTGTGTAAAGCACCGTTTTGAAGTAGAGTTCTCTCTATCAGATTTACCTCTTTCATAGGAGAAACTACAATGAATATGTTTGAAATTCGTAATATTGACCTGAAAAAGGTGTCAAGCAGCGACTTCATCAAATTCCTTAGGATAGAAATACCTGAAAGGAAGGGCTATGGTCCCCTTCGCTTCGCCAGGGTTCGGTACGCTTTAAACGGAGACCAGAAAGAACAAGAAAACGGTTTGCCTATGGACTTGGGCAAAGAAATTTTCACCGCAACGCTTGAGGACGAAGAACTCGGCGAAATTTCTCGGAAAGAATTGGAGGAAACTTTGCAGAGGGCCGCAGTAGAGATCATTAAGATTGTCCGAAAAGAACTTGGGAAAGAACCGGATATTCTTGGTATTCTTAAAGGCATCTTAAAAGATTACCCTTATCTGGCGTATGATGAACTCTACTCTAAACCGCCCGATGTTTTGAAATGCCATGTTACGGATTCAAGCAATCCTCGTCAGGTAGAAGATATTTTTCAAATAGCCAATAGATTACGCCTTGCTACCGGCGAGAACTATATTGTGGCATACGGAGGGTCCTCTAACGATGGTGCTAATGTTGATGAGGCCTGGACAAGGTTCTCTTTAAGGAGATTCGATTTTCGAGAAACTAAGTCCAACGGAGCATGAAGGATTTAGCGTGAAAATAAAACACTCATGTTTTATAATTGTCGGGCTTTTTTTTGTTATCTGTAGTAATTTTGCTGTTGCCGAAGTTAGCAAGGCAGCCCAACAGGTGCTTGCGACTATTGAATGGGTCGCTATCCCCGAAGGCGAGTTCCTGATGGGGTCGACACCTGAAGAAGCAGACGCTGCATACCAAGATGCAAAATTACGCAGCTCCATGCTTGAGCAGCATACTTTTGATGCCGAACTCCCACAACATAAAGTCTACCTGAGTGCTTACGAAATCTCACGGTATGAGATTACGAACGCGCAGTATCGGGCTTTTGTTGCGGCGATGAACCGCCCTACACCGCGCGGACATAACGGCGAAAAGACATGGGAAGATGAAACACTCAACGGTGATACACAACCCGTCGTCGGTGTGACGTGGTTTGACGCACAAGCGTTTGCAGAGTGGATTGGTGGCAGTCTACCGACGGAAGCGCAGTGGGCGCGCGCAGCGCGCGGCACTCAGGCACGAACATATCCGTGGGGGGACACACCGCCAAAAGCGCGCCAGCATGCCAACTTCGCGCGTCGCTACAATCGTCCGATGCCGATAGGCCAATTTCCGAAAGGTGAGTCGCCAGAGGGGATCGCGGATCTCGCCGGAAACGTTTGGGAGTGGTGTCTCGACGAATACAGTCCGACAGTCTACCAACGAAACAAAAAAAGTGTGCCACGCAATCCGCTTAACCTCCGTTTCCGAGATGTACTTCGTGCGAGGGTCATCCGTGGGGGCGCGTGGGATGTGGGGCGCGCGTTCCTCCGTTCCGGTTTGCGGTTTAAGTTTTATCCTCTGGATTCAACACATACGATCGGGTTTCGGGTGGTCCGCCCGCGCCCAGAGATCAAAAACTAACCTACCTATCATCATGTTCCAGCGAAAAAATTATCCGCTCCGTTTGTTGACCTCTATACGAATCTCTTTTTTTCTTCTTACGCTTCTACACTTTAGTAGTGCTGAACCCTACTTTCGCGATGTAACCACTGCCATGGCACTCGATTTCAAGCATGTCAACGGCTTTTCTGCGGAACGTAGACTCGTTGAAACGATGGGGAAGGTAGAATCAATGGCTGTTTTTTTTATATCCAAGGCGTGTAGCTCGTAACGTAGTGGAGAGCGGATATACGGAATAGAAGCGGAAATTTCTAACCCGCCTGACCGAACCGCAAGGTAAAATTAAAAATATGAAGATCGTTGAAGAGAGAGAAGCGTGGATTCACACGCACTTCATCCTTGATAGTTTTTACATCACCGATCAGGAACGTCGGCAGATTTCTATCAGCGTCGAACCTGAACTGATGCAATTGGGAATCCAGTATGGGTTGACATATAACATCGCGCCGTCAAAGCATCGCGCCATTATTGTGCTTGAATGTATACCGTTCGATTCAGTCAAAGCGGTCATCAAACAATTGATTAACGACGTAATTGAAGATTTTCCTGTCCGTGTTCCTGAACAACGAAACGTTGTCACCAATATCAGTGTTGCTGATCGAGAGAGCAGTGAACCGATAGGGTCCGAATCATCCCAAAAGTTTTCTTGATTTGGTAATTTACCTTCTATCTCAAAGGGGCAGTCATGCGAATTATTTTAACGACTTTTTGCTGCAGCTTATGGCTTTTTTCGACTGTTGCAGATGCCAAGATCGTTTTCCGTTCCAGAGGCGACGAGATTTCTGGCATCTACGTCATGAACGACAATGGCACCAACTTAAAGCTACTGACGGAGGAACTGGCGCAGAGTTATCCGCATTATCCGCGGTGGTCGTCGGACGGAACGGAAATTATATTTCGCCTGCGAGTGAGCCGGTCTTCAGATCGGGAGTGGCGAATTTTCGTGATGAACGCTGATGGCACAAATGTGCGTCCGCTCCATAAACACCATACCGGGACAGAGGGCGAACCTTCAGTTTCACCGGATGGGAAGCGTGTCCTTTTTACAACATCTACATTCAAAAAACACTACACAAATATATTGGATTTAGAAAGCGGTGAGATTATTGAACTCCCGGATATCGTTGCTATCTCATCCGATTGGTCACCCGATAGTAGACACATCGTTTTCGCAAGCCGATCATTTGCTTTAGTCGGTGATGCTGGCGGCGATATTTGGATTATGGATGCAAATGGCGAAAACGTCCGGAAACTTTTGCCGACGCCAGTCGTCGGTGAGAAACTATTGGATCGTAGCAGCCCACGGTGGTCGCCAGATGGGAAACGGATACTCTATGCGGAAAGTGAGCACGTTTTTCAGAAAGGTGTCATTACAGATTGGCTGATACCGAAGGCGAATCGCTATTTGATTTGCGATCTGAACGGCGAAAACATCCTTCGGTTGCATATATCAAAGAAATGGAAGCATAGAGATATTGATTGGATGGATAATGGTGAAGCAGTACTTTTGACTGCATCAGAGATTAAACTAAACAGAGTTCTTCTCTGGCAAAGCCGCCACACGAATATGTATAAGTATAATATTGCAACAAGGCAAATAACCCGATTGACAGATTACTCGGGGCGGGATTATGGGGTCGATTGGACAAGCGGTTATACGTTGCCGGTCTCTCCAAAGGGTAAGATACCAACACAATGGGGCCAGATCAAAAAAGGTGATCCGCCCCCAAAGTGATCTCTAACTTAAGCAACGTCGGTTGACCTAAAAGGCAGCGGCTATTAATGTCCAAGTCCGGGTGCGGTGAGGACCTCTGTTCCAACGGTGCCATCGGTGATGTTGAAGATTGACGGAAATGCGTCTCGCCAACCGTCATTCGCGCTTGGACAGAATTGACGGGAGTTGCCTTCGATAGCGGTTACACCGGGGATCCGTGCAGCGAGTCCAGCGGAGTGTAAGAACGATGCCCCCGGACACGTCAGGTCCTGTACAGCGAGGAACATGCCGTATTCTGCGGCGGCAGCACCCATGAGCAACGCCTGAGACTGCCCTTTACACGCCTTGAGTGCGACACCGGAGTACCCTTGTTCACGTGCCAAGAGGAGAGTCTCGAAGTCGGTCAGCGATTCGTCAATCACGACCGGTTTGATCTCCGCCGCTTTGTGCATCTTATTTTCGGGATGTGCTTTTAGGTCCCGATCCGTCGGTTGTTCGATGTATGCGAGGCGTTGGAAGGCGTTACGATCTGCTTCTTGAATCTGGTTGAGAAATTCCAGTAGATATTCAACATTTTGACAGGTTTCGTTGAAATCGGCGGAGTAGTGCCAGGTGTTAATACCGCGTTTCGCTTGTGTTTCTGCGGTGACTTTATCAATCGCGAGGACGCGTGCGACATCCCAATCGAGGGCGTCGCCGTTGAGTTTGATCTTCAGGTGTGTCAATCCATCAGCGACAATCCATTCGGGGAGCGTCTCCGGTAGCCCGTCGTTGAGGCGTTCTGTGATGTCGGCATCGGTGAGAGGGTCCAAAGCACCAACGAGATGATAGAGCGGCATATTCGGTTTCGGTTGACGTGAAGTGTACTGGTCGAGATATTTTCCGATGAACTGCTCGTTCAAGAAGTGCGATAAATCCGTTTGGATGAAGTCTTCACTTAATCCGTTGTAGGCGTTGATGCCGTTCGCTTTTCCGAAAGCATCGTGGATTGCGGCATCAATCGGACTGGTTGTAACGACGGTACAAAGTTTCGGGATCGGTGATGCGAGTTGCATGGTGTCGGATAACGCGTCCGCGATTTGTAGGAATTCGGGTTCGAGCACTTCGGAGAGTTCGAGCGGATGCGCACAGCGTGTACAATCTTTTGTTGCGTCTACCGCCAATTCAGCAAGTTTTTTCATCGCTGCGAGGCTCTGATCGAAAGGCGCGTAGCGCGGCGGGAATGCCCAGACGTTACCGAGCGGCATGGAGCCTTTCCCTTCCGCTTCTTTCCCGTCGCGCGTCTGGATTTTCATCCGGACGTTAAAGAGGACGCAGTGATCTGTCGGTACGCCCCCGAACTTGAGCGGGGTGCGGTATTGGTGTTCTTCAAAATCGTAATGAACATCAAGGATACGGATGTCGGTGGGTTTTGGCATAATCTCCTCATTCTGATTGTCTGTTTTCTTTCATATTAACCAATTTACTGTGATGCGTCAAGCAATTTTTCTGTCCTTGTCCTATAATCAAACGGAGGTCTCTTCCAGTGACACATAACGCAAAAGTTCAAAAACTTGCTTCACTTCTCGATAAACATCAAACGTATCGGGACACCTGTCTCAACCTGATCGCTTCGGAGAATACGCCGTCGCCGTTGGTGGAAGAACTTTTTGACGAACGGTTGGCACGGCGGTATGGGAATTATTCTGGCACTGACATTTACCGGCGGAATTACAAAGGCAATCGCTATATTGCTGAAATAGAAGGCTACACGCAGGAATTAGCGAAGGAACTTTTCGGCGCAGCGCATGTCGATTTCCGTCCGTTATCAGGGAACATCGCGGGGATTGCAACGACGTTTGCCTTAGCAAAACCGGGCGATACAGCGTTAGAGGTGCATAACGGACACCACTATGCCGAAAAGCTGCTCTCTTCACCGCTGAAGATAAACCTCGAATCGATCCCGATTCCGTGGGACGGCGAGCGTTCAAACATTGATCTCGATGCGACGCTTAAGCTGATTGAAAAACACAAACCGCGAATTATTAACGTCGGCTCCGGCGTGTTTCTCTTTCCGCAGCCCGTAAGGGAACTAAAAGAAGCGATGCGCCAAGCGAACCCGGATGCCTACCTTATCTACGACGCTTCACACGTTATTGGACTCATTGCCGGTGGACGGTTTCAGTCGCCGTTTGACGAAGGTGCAGATGTCATTATTTCCAGTACACATAAAACACTCGCCGGACCACAAGGCGGAATGGTTTTGACGAATGATGCCTCTATTGCTGAACGCGTTGTGAGAGGGGTCTATCCGTTGCTGATGAGCAATCACCACCTGAATCGGCTACCCGCGTTGGCAGGGACGTTTATAGAGTGGATGGCATGCGGTGAAGCACAAGCGGATGCGATTGTTGCGAACGCGAAAGCACTCGGTCAGGCATTAGCAGAACGCGGTGTTCCGATGCTCGGTGCCGATTTCGGTTTCACGGAGTCGCATACCTTGATATTGATTGTGGATAAGTATGGGGAGGGCAGCGCGCTCGCGAATCATTTGGAAGCGTGTCATATTATTACCGGTGCAGCGGGATTAGCACCGGAAGTCGGGACATCAGGCGTGCGTATCGGCGTTCAGGAGGTCACGCGATGGGGGATGACACCAGAAGACGCACCGGACATCGCCGAGTGTATTGTCTCGGCACTCTCTGGCGGGACACCTGAAGAACTCAAGCCGAAGGTCGCAAAAGTCGCGCGTCGTTTCGATACGATTCAGTTCACTGTCGATCACCAGATTTGACCGATCCCAACGTTGAACGGTAAATTTCAAGCTGTTAGACAGTCTCACTTTGTGCCTGCTTCGGATTTCATGCGTCCCCATATAGAGACTAACTTCTCAGCAGGCTGAACCGCCAATCGCGGAAATGTCGATTGCCATGATGGAGAGTGCCCTACAGCAATAAACTCCAAATTACGGCCATCTGTATCCATTACCCTAATATGAGGTTTTCCTACTGGAAGTGGACCCACGGCTATACCCTCGGCACCTATCTGCGGAGGGCCCGGAAATACGTGAACAGCGATCCGTTTGCCATCCGGAGACCAAGATGGTGCTTTTTCACCGTCGTCAGTGAGTTCTGTGATGTTGCTTCCATCAGCATCCATAAAAAAAATACCGCCCGTCTCATTGCGAGTGGAATAGAATGCGATGTGTTTGCCATCAGGGGACCACGCAGGGGTTCGGTCTTCGCCGGGATGTTGTGTGAGCTGACGCAGCCCAATTCCTTCTTCGTTGTGAACATAATCTGTGTTGACAACATAGATGTCGCGCGTCGGTAGATCCGCGTCGGCGGCAAAAGCGAGTTGGCGACCATCCGGGGACCAAGCGACCTCCTTGATTCTCACCATGTTTTGAGGCAGCTTTAACAGTCTTTCTTCTTTTGTGTTGATATCTATAATATTAACTATAGTTTGGACAGTTTGCTAAGTTTAGGAGTTATGAAAAGTTGGCAGTGTTCTCCCGTTAGAGCTCCCGAACAGATGTTAGGATTGGCTTCTAAACCTGTTTTTGGGTCTCTATTGTGTTAGAAACGACTGCTTTT
>JAJDXV010000155.1 GCA_022823085.1 Candidatus Poribacteria bacterium | reverse complement strand
AACCCTGTAGTTGGGGCGGTGGTATCCCCCACAGGTATTCGGTATCATCCGGATCTGTGTAGACTTGATAAGTGGTCACCGTTTTCGGGACTCAAATCAAGTAAGCCTCCTACAAGGAAGCAAAGAAGCACACGCCTTTAGGCGTTGTGAGTATCACTCATACTTATCAAAATACGTATCTGCAAGTTCAATATTACCCAGTTCTTCGTGAGTCACTGCAAATTCCCGATAAAGACTCTTTAGCCATGGGTTTTTCTGTTCTGTTCTTTCAAGATTCTCACACAGTTGAAGTGCCTCTTGATGTTTGTTGCATGCCCGTAACATCTCCAGAAGCGTAAAATAATCTCGGAACCGCATGATGTCTTCACTGTGCGGTTTCATAATGGATTTGAAGTTATCAATGAGATTTTCAGCATCTTCACTGCGATCAGCTATAACATAGAGACGAATCATCTCAGAGTAGAGATCGAAAAAATTTGGATCCTCAGGCACAAGTTGAAGTGCTCTTTCATATCCTGCTATAGCTGCTTGAAGGCTGCCATACATTTTTATGGGATGCTTGTGCCAAAAAGCGTCTGATAGGTAGACATTATTGGAAAAACTTAGGTTTAAATACAAATTTGACACTAATGTAGAATCTGAATCGGGGTTTGCGTAGTGTGGACATCGGACAATTGGGTTAGCGTCGGCATATACGTTGCGTTCATGTTTTAGCCATTGTTGATAATATTCTGGATCATAATCGTAGTTGTAACTCACAGGTAGGTTTGGGTCTGTGTCATAAGGCAAAATTGGCACGCCTTGATCTTCATCTGCTGGACAGATCAAAACATCCGGGTTTGTCAAATACTTTGGATAAAGTTCTGAAAGCCATTCAGGAAAATCACCGTGTTCCTTTTTATAGGTTTGCAGTGCTTTTCCGATTGCCATTAAATTTTGCGCACAGGTTTTCAGGTTTTGGGATTCCTGTTCGGTTATGAAGGATTCATCCTCAAGACCTATACGGATTTCGGGGACGCGGGTTTTATTTCTCATTAGGACCTCCATTGTGTGATATTTAGGTTAAAATGGTTAAAAGCGATTGAACGAAAATAGAGGACTCTCGCGAATCTTATATTTTCGTTATTACACATCAATGGATGCACTTCTGGGGAAAAAAATAGGGAAAGACTTCGCAGTCTTTCCCTGAAAAATTTAATGTTAAAGCGGGTTATTTATAGTTTGTATCAAATGACCCCATGCGTTATACTTATAGTATGCGTTAGGCTAACAGGTAGATGTATTTGCATTCCCAACACGCTTTTCATGGAGGTCACTATGAAACACCAGAAGGATACCGCTGTTAGATGTGTTTACATAGCACTCCGCTGGAGTGCAGTCGCTTCAGCCCGCTTTTCTATAGATATATTGCTCCGCTGGAGCAAAGAGACTTCTTGGCACCGAAGGGCGTGGTGTGTTTTTTGTAGGAGCGAGCTGTGCGCGCGAGTGTTTTCGAGTATAAATCAGGGATCGCGAGTAAAACTCGCTCCTACAAAGAGGGGAGGGTTGGAAGCTAATAAGCATCAGCATTCCAACCGTCATAAGGTCTTATGATACTATTTGCGTATTAACATCTTGCGGGTGGCAGTAAAATCGCCGGCGGTGAGTGTGTAGAAATAGACTCCGCTTGCGACGGGTTCACCGAGTTCGTTTCTGCCGTCCCAGTATGCGGCACGGCTACGACTTTGATAGTGTCCTGCGGGTTGATGTCCCAGTGTCAAAGTTCGGACGACTGCTCCGTTGGCTGCGTAGATCGTCAATGCGACCTCGGCAGGCGTTGCTAACTGATAGGGTATCCATGTCTCCGGATTGAACGGGTTCGGGTAGTTCGCAAGGAGTGTTGTGGTTTGTGGTGTTAGCGATGCCAAAATCTGTTCCAACACCTGAACGCCGCGTTGATATGAGATCATATCCGATGCTAAGATTTGGAGGTCTTGGACCCCTTCTCGTTTCGCGAGGCTTAGCCACTGTTCGACTTGGGTTGCTGATAGTGAACGGATAGAAGGCGCGCCTGCAGCATTTCCGAGAGCGTTCGCAGCCGCGACAAGGTCTTGAATGTTGACTTCACCGTCGCCATTCACGTCTGCATCGCTCTCACCAGATTCTCCGAAGCTCGCTGCAATCAAGATTATATCTTGGATATTGACCACACCGTCGCCGTTCAGATCGGCAAGGATTTCGGTGGCAACCCTTATGTCAGGGAATGCCCATAGGAGGACTGTACCATCGAAGCTGCCACTTGCGATTGTGCTACCATCAGGACTGACTGCGACGCTTGTGATGGAATACGTGTGTCCATCAAGCGTCTCAAGCTGCGCCCCAGTGGAAATGTCCCACAAACGGATCGTTGCGTCGTAACTTCCGCTCACAAGTGCTGCGCCATCAGGACTGAAGACGATACTCGTAGCATTTGCAGCAAGATCGGTAGGTGCGTCGTCTGTCAATTCTTCTGGCGTTCCTACGACTGATTCTGGGTCAATTGGTCTGCGGAATGTCTGTAGGAGTGTAGCAGTAGCAACATCCCATAGGGAAACCGTGTCGCCGCCTCCGCTGGCAAGCATTTTACCATCAGGGCTGAAGGCGACTGTCCAAACATCATCTTCGTGTTCGGTGATGGTATGCAGTGCTTCTCGTGTTTCGGTATCCCACAAAATAATCTTATCGTCGCGACTTCCACTGGCAAGCATTGTGCCATCGGGACTAAAAGCGAGTGTTTCAACCCCTGCTTCATGTTCCCACAACCCTCCGATGTACTGACCTGCGGCAACATCCCATAGACGGATGCTATCATCCTCACTCCCACTTGCAAGTATGCTGCCGTCGGGGTTGAAGGCAAGGCTTATGAGGTAGGAATAGTGTCCTCTGAGTGTCTTTATGTGTTCGCCGGTAATAGCGTCCCATAAACGGACGGTATTGTCTTGGCTTCCACTTGCGAGGGTTCTGCCATCAGGTGCAAAAACAACAACGTCAACGTCATCTTGGTGTCCGATGAGGGTATGGCGAAGTTGTCCTGTATCGGCGTCCCAGAGCCGGATGGTTTTGTCCCAACTCCGAGTGGCAAGGATGCTGCCGTCAGCATTAAATGTAACACTGAGGACAGCATCTGTATGTCCGGTAATGGTTTTTAGGTGTCTGCCTGTGTGAGGTTCCCAGAAACGGATAGAGGCATCCCAGGCACCGGTAGCGAGGGTATTTCCATCAGGTGTAAAAGCGATACTATAGACATCAGCGGTGTGTGCATTGATTGTGTGTAGGAGATCACCTGTGCCAGCGTCCCACACTCGGACGGTATCGTCTTCACCGGCACTCACGAGCAGGCTGCCATCCGGACTGTATTTCATATCGTAGATGTGTGATGTATGTCGAGTGAGGGTCTGCTTGATTGTCCATGTGGCGGTATCCCATAAATGGATAACGGCGTTCAAATCACCGCTTGCGAGGGTTGCGCCATCCGGGCTGAGTACAACACTTGCGACATTATCTCGATGTTTTTCAAGCGTTTGCTGTAGTCCCCCTGTAGCAACGTCCCATATACGGATGGTATCGTCTCGACTTGCACTGATGAGGGTGCTGCCATCACCACTGAAAACGAGGCTACTGACACCTTCGGTATGCCCCTCAAGCGTTTTCAGGAGTTCGCCGGTTTCGGGGTTCCAAAGACGGATCGTATCATCTCTGCTGCCGCTCGCGAGTACAGACCCATCAGAATTGAAAACGAGGCTTCGGACACTTCGTCTGTGTTCAGTGAGGGTGTTCAGAACTTCACCGGTTTCAGGGTTCCACAAGTGGATGGTCCCGTTCGCGCTTCCACTGGCGAGTATGTTTCCGTCAGGTGAATACGCGAGTGCTGAAACGCCATATCCATGTGCGGGAAAGAGGGCAATTTCTTCATCAGTTGCGGTGTCATAAATCCAAATTCCGAGGGTCCCTGCGGCGGCGAGCCGTGTGCCATCAGGGGAATACTGAATTTCATATAACCAGCCTTTGCCGAGTCGCGCTGTGGCTCCTTCGGGTAAATTCCATTGGGGTGAATCTTGGGCAAAAGTATTGGAAGAAAAAAATAAAACTGCTAAACAGCAAATGGTTAATAAAGAAAAAAATGTAGTTTTCATATATTTCCTTTCTATGGGGTTGCCGACTTTAGGCAATCTGGATTTGGAACGTATTTTATAAATATTTTATCCAACCCAGGTTAATTAGAATTCTCCGGAAACAGAGATACGTTGTGAGCCACCAAGGGTGTGGGTGTTGAAAGCGTAGTTGATGAAGAAGGACATGGTATTTACCTTAACACGGAGTCCAGCACCTGCGGAAAGTCCGTGTCCGTTCCATCCACAGCGGAGTGCGACGGTGTCAAAGAGCCAGTATTCTGCGCCTGCGCGTAGGATCATCCCGCCGCTATCGCTGCCTTCTTCAAGGTCTGCCTGATCGGTTTCAAAGTCTACACCGATCGCTCCTTTGCCGAGGCGTGGAACGGTGAAGTGGTAGGCAGTGCCGAATCGGAGTCGTCTGGTGCGTGTGAATGTTGGTGTCTCAGGCGTATCCCACCGGATCTGTGTGCCTGTAGCATCGAGTAACATTACACCGACTCGGAGTCCGTTGTAGGGTTCTGCGATCACCCCGATGTCGATGCCGAAACCGGTTCCGCTGTTTTCAAAGATGGACTGGTTGAGGAGTTTGAGGTTCCCCCCGACGGCGACCATCGAATGGACCTGTCGTGCATAAGAGACGAGTAAGGCGTTATCGGTATTGCTGAAATACTCTGCGATGTAGGGTTTTTCGATATAGAGTTCACCGTCATCTTTAACACCGTTGCCGTTTTTGTCTTGAAAATCACCAAGGATACCGTTGTCGTTGAGGTCTATGAAGGTTGTGCGCGGTATATCGTCAACACCGAGTCGAATCCAACTGACACCGAGGCTGCCGATGTCCTCAATTTGATAGACGTAGTTGAGGAAGTTGTAGGAGACCAAACCTCTGCTGAGCCAGCTGCCATCTCCGGTGCTAAAGGTATCGGAATACATTGCTGAAAAGCTGTGTTTCTTGACTTTGGTAAGTCCTGCTGGGTTCCAATAGGTAGCGGTTGCGTCGTCAGCGATAGCGACGAATGCGCTCCCCATTCCGAGTGCGCGTGCGCCTACACCGTGGCTAAGAAATTCGGCGGTGTGCGCGCCTTCGTCTGCTGCTTCGAGGGTTGTAGGTAAAATGAGGCTTGCTATTAGAACAAAGAAGTAAAAGCGTCGTATTTTCATTTTTTTTAATTATGGTCCCTTGAGCATCGTTCCAAATGTAAAGCAAAGACAAATTATGCCATTTAAGGCATAATTTCATTTCACGATGGTTTTCGGTAACTTGAAACCGAAATGAGGATATGTACAACTCTAAAAGATGTATCTCTGTCACTATAACACCGACGGTGCGATTACAAGGACACTAACAGTGGAAGAAGACTACACCGAAAAACACTTTAACCCGGTGCGAAATCGTAGATCGGTGCGCGTATGATGACGCTCAAGACGCTCCAGAACGCGCCGACGCAGTATTCACCGAGGATGACCCCGAAGAAGAAGAAAACCATTGTTCGATAGGTGCTGGGTCCTCCGAATCGGAGTGCGAACCATTTGAGGACACTGCTAATAACGAGGCAGCTCCAGAAATAGCCGACCCCGAACGTCATAGAGATCGGGTATCCTGCGGGGTGTAGGGGCCACCAGATGAAGCGCATCCGCATGAACATGAGGAGGAATGTGAACCCCATGCCGCCTGCCATAAATCCGATTGCGGGGATATTCGGGTCGCGCGGAAACGCGAACAGACCTGCGAGCCACCCGAATTGGCCGATATGTCCGACTGAGGGTCCGACACCACCACCTGCGCCTGTGACTGCGCCGCCGAGTCGGTAAAGTTCGCTCAGCGTTGCCCAGAACGAGGCGAGGGAGCCGAGGACTAGGGCAATGATCATTGCCAACACGAGCCGTTTTGTGTTCATATTTGCGCGTTCCGCCATCTTGAAGGCTTCAAGTTGATGTGGCATGATGTGTTCGCGGTAGCCGCGTCCGCTGAAAAACCAGAAGTATGGAAAAACGGTTAGATTGTTTGGCCCGATGCGTCGCGTCCCAAGGATATTGACTAAGAACTGCTGTGCGTTACACATCCCTGCCATTTCATGTGCGGGTGGTCCGAGTTCCGCTCGGACCCGCGTAATGGCTATTGAGATGGCATAAAAGAAGGCGAAGAAGGGGAGAATAATCGGGAGCGTCATACCGGCGTGCAGACAGAACCAGATGATGTAAAGACTCGCGAGCACAATAAGCAGGAGTGCTGTCCTGTATCGGATAGGCTCTTGTGAGTCGTCGATGCCGCCGGACCTGCCGAAGATCGTACGGACAACATTGACGAGATGTCTGCGCGTGACGAGCAATGCGATAACAAAGACCGCCATCCAACCGCCGATTGACTGTTCACTGCCGTAGGGGAAGGGTGCGGGGATCCCGACTGCGCTGCCGAAGACGCGCTGTGCCTTCTCAAAGAGGTAGAAGAACCAGAGCGAGAAAGAGAGGTCTAAGGGTAATAGGAACCCGAGACCGATGACAAACGGGTAAAGTGGGACAGGAATATTGCCGACAGCGTTCCAGGGTTTCTCTGTGAAGAAAGTTCCCCAGTTCCGTGCATTGTGTCGGACACTGAAGTCTGGCAGTACGGGGAAAAAATGCGCCAAGCCGTGCCAGATATTCAGGAGTGCTGCAGCGATGAACCCGTACCAGAGTATCCGGTTTCGGAAGAGTTGTGCTGTCCCGCCGCCTTCCGTAATTGCCATTGGGAGTTGGATGATCGGATATGCGAGTTTCTCGTGTTCTGTCCACTGTTTCCGAATCAGGACATTTATGCAGATCATGATACTACCGAGGGCAAGAATGAAGGATGTCCACCACAATGTGGGTCCTATCCATGCGCCGCCGATTTTAGCGTTGTAAAACGGTGTGTTGCCTTCATAAAACCCACGGATAATTTCTCTATCGGCGACGACAAGGTGCTGCGGGATGTAGCTGTGGAACATGTCCGCCCAGTCGTTTTCAAGCGTTGCGAACCAGAAGGCGTGGGGGAGTGCTGGAATCGTCAAAGCCAGTGTATCGTGTCCTGCCAAGCCTGAGGCGATAGAGAGCATGGCATAAATGGTAATCATCTCACCTTGTGTCAACGCTGCACGGGGGATGGTCCGCTTGAGGAAAAGGTTGATCAAGATGAGGAAAAAGATATTGAGAACGACGTTCCAGAAGAGGGAAATCGTCGTTGGGTGTCCGGAGTGCCAGACGCACTCTACCTCAATGACCCAAAAGACATTAGGTGGGATTAGGAGTATCCCGATAAGTATGGCACGCCATGTGACACCGGATGCGCGGTGTTGGTCTTGCCCGTTTTGATTTTGCACAGTCTATTTTCGCTTTCTTTTTCGCAGTCGGAAACCATCAGTGGTCAGTAATCGGCAGGTTTCTGGTTAAGGTTACGTAGCTACCGCCGGGAGTGCCGACAGCCATTCGTTAGAAATGTGTTGGTGGTTCGCTGTGTTTCAGTTCCCATAAAATGTGTCCGAATTCATACGCGCCGGGTGCGTTCCCTCTGATGAGTTCAGCATCAATACCCCAAGCGAGTTTGTAGGCGGCGAGGACTTGCGTCAGCGAATTTTCGATGTTCCCGTAACAGAGCAGTGCGACGGTGCCTCCGCCGCCGCCCCCGGTAATCTTGGCTCCGTAGATACCACCTTGTTCTCCAATTTTTTCAGCGATGCTGACGAGTCCATCAACTTCGGGTGAACCGAGTCCTGCGAGGTCGCGGTAACTTGCGTTGGATTCATACATAAGTTTCCCTGCTTTCCCGAGATAGGTTTGGATATGTTCTCGGTCGTTGCCAGCGTTTTTTATCATGGTGATAAATTGGCTGGTCCGCGCGTTTTCATAAATCATGTGTTCGACTCGGCTTTTCACGGGATAGCGTTTTTCTGGTTTCACCTGCGTCGCTGTATCAACGGTTTCGCCGTACTTTTCGAGAAATTCTTCGCCAAGTATTTCTTCAGGTAATAGCTGTTGGCACTGCTGACGAAATTCGGGGACAGAAATATTGCACAGGTAGTTATCTGCCAACGCCTCCGAGATATTGTGCGTCTCGTTGCTTTTATCGGTAGACGATTTGAAAGCGTCCTTTAAGATTGTCAATCCCATGAAGGCCCCGATGCGTGTGTCAATATAGGCGGTGCTTGATGTGCTTCTTCGGACCTTTGTGTAGATACCGATGAAACGGACGTTTGAAGGGCACGCAACAGATTCGAGAATCTTGTCTGGTTGACAAAGGATCGAGAGAATTTTTGTTGAAGTGCCAGCGGTAACAGTTACTTGGTCCATGATTCCGCAGGGTGCGCCGGCGACCCGATTCTCGACGATTTGTGCAAGACGCGCTATCTCCAATGCGCCGAGTCCTAATTTATAGAGTTGATTAATAGCCATCAAGGTTGCGACTTCGACAGCGGCAGAGGATGCGATGCCGCCGCCTATCGGAATATCGCTTTTGATAATTAGAGTAGCACCGTGAGGCAGCTGGTCAATTTTTTCTTCCTTGAGGAGTACATAAAACGCGCCGAGTATGTAGCTTGCCCATGCCGTGCTCGGTTCTTGGTTGAAGTGTTCCTGCATCTGTGTATAAGTTTTGAGGGTGCCGTTGGTATAGAAGTTATCAAGCGAAAGATGAAAGTTTGGTTTAAATTGGCTTCCTGCGCGGAGTGTAATGGCGCAAAGGTTTCTGTCCGCTCTGGCTTGGCACGCGGCGATTGCGGTGCGGTCAAGCGTCATCTCAAAGACATTCGCGCCGCAGTAATCCGCAACGCCCCCCATAATATCAAGTCTTGCTGGTGCCTGCGTGACAATGACCTGTCCGCCTTTTTGTAAACCGAAGGTTGAGAAGATTTCTGGTGAATCTTCCTGTAAAAGGTATTCTAACTCAAGGACCTGAAAGGATTTTACTTTAGGACCGTGGAGTTGTTCTACTTTCATTTCTCTTTCCAACGAAGACTTTCTTATACGGTTGTTTTTCGCTACCCCTTTCTCAAATTCTGGCGTGTCTGGTTTGGGTACACGGGTTTTTCTCCAAAATCCACGCCTTGGATAGATGCTTATCGTCAATGCTACATTAATTGGTTGAATTTATCAAGTCTTTTTTATTTTTTTTTATTTTTCAAAAACGGGCGAGGTTTGGAACCGCGCCTGCAAAGGAGGCGTTATGGGTTGACGATCCTAACACTTTCACCATCTTTCAGAGAGTGTTGTCCGGCTGTGACGATGGCTTCGCCTTCAGCGATTCCGCTGAGTACCTCCGCTTCACTACCGCGTAAGAGCCCGACTTCTACAGGACGGCGTTGACTTACGCCGTTCTCAACGACGAAAACATTTTGGGACTTTGCGTCAGTATCGCCGATGAGTGAGGTGCGCGAGATGATGATTGCATCCGTGTGGACCTTGACAGGTACGGTGACTTTCGCGAACATCCCCGGTTTGATGGTTCCTTCGGGATTGTCGATAAGGATTTCAACTTTTGCGGTGCGCCGCATGACTTCTAAGGTCGGACTGATGAAAACGATGCTACCGGACATCGGTGTCTCTATCCCATCAATTTCTATTATAGCCTGCTGATTGAGTTGTAATTCGCTCAATTGTGCCTCAATGACATCAACGGAGGCTTTCACTGTATCGATATTGACGATCTCGAAGAGCGGTGCTGTCGGTACTGCCATTCCGCCTAAATCTAAGTGGCGTTTGGAGACGATGCCAGAAATTGGTGCGTTGATTGTAGCGTCCTTGAGGCGTTTTTGTGCCAACCTGAGCGCGACTTCTGCTTGTGTGCGTGCCGTTTTCGCTGATGTGATTTCTGCTTGCCAACTTTTGGCGTTCTCCAAGGCTTCGGCGGACATCAGTCCAGCATGTGCGGTTTCGACCTGTGAACGGGCGAGTTCTATGTCTTTCTGCCATGTTTTCGTAGCGGCTTGCGATTGTGCAAGGCGTAAGGCGGCTTCTGCTTGTTGTACCTGTGCTTCCATTGCTTGGATATCTTCGGTACGTGCGCCGTTATCAATCAATAGGAGTTGTTCTGAAGCGATCTTATGCTGTGCGATGGCGATGTCCAATTGTGTTTTGGCGCCCTCAAGGGATTGTTGGCTGATTGCACCGTTTTCAAAGAGTTGGAGCATCCGGGTGTGGTTGCTTCTGGCATTAGCGAGGTTTGCCTCGGCTTGACTCAACCCGGCTTCTGCCTGTCGTCTGTCTTCCTCTCGTGCGCCGCTTTTAATTTTTTCGAGGTTCGCGACGAGCGATCCCAAGGCGGCTTGTGCCTGATCAATCTGTGTGACCGTTCGGATTTCGGAGAGGTCCACGACTTGCTGAAGCGCGATTTCAGCGGCTCGAAGTTGTGCCCTCGCCTGTGTAACTTGTGCGTGGACGCGTACCTCCGCGAGCTGCTGTGCTTGTGAGTAGGCGGTTTCTGCCGCTTCAAGCGTCGCCTCGGCTTGTTGGACTGAGAGTTCTAATTCTTCACGTTCTATAGTTGCAAGCGGTTCATCTTTCTTTACGGTGTCGCCTTCGTCAATGTTTAGTTCAATAATACGACCGGCGATCTTCGGGAAGACGTTAACCTGTGATTCTGCTTGAATTGTGCCGGACAAGTCGAGTTCGGAACGGATTTCGCCGCGTTTTGCTTTTGCGATTTCGACAGGTTTAAGTACGGCTGCGGATTCCATCTGTTCCATTTCTGGGTTCGGCGATTTCAGGAACCGCGGCAAGACAAGGACCGCTGCGAGCGCTAGGACTATGAGGATGATAATCAGTACCTTTTTCAATTTATTTCTCCTTATTTTTAAGCCGACATTTTTTAAGTTGAGGATCGCGAGCGTAAGAAACACCGTTTTTGCTGGGGCGTTTCTTCAGCAAAAACACTCGCTCCTACCATAAGAGGTTTTTGATGCATTACCAAATTAAATAAGTGTCTGTTTATTACAGGACTTACGCAATTTTTGGCTGTAGGCGGTTGTGTTAGATGAAATTTTCCGGCAAACACAGCATTTTGGGAGCACAAACTAACAGGTTATGGTACAAAAGAGCATCATGCGTAAGTCCTGTTTATTGTAGGGTTTGCCCGATTGCTTTTTCTAATCTTGCCAAGCCGACGACGTAATCGTGGTATGCCTGCAGGCGATTGACTTCTGCTTGTGCCAATGCGAGTTGCGTGTCGGTCAAAGCGACAGTCGTAATGATCCCATTTTGGAATTGAAGATTCGCGATACGTACGCTCTCCTGTGCTTGGGTGACTGCTTCGCGTTGGACTTCAATCCGTGTCTGTGCGCCGATTAGGTTGAGGTAGGCATTGCGTACTTCAAACTCAACACCTGTTTTGACTTGTGCGCCACCGAGTTGGAGTTGTTTCAAAACGGATTCGGATTGTTGGATAGCTGCGCTGGTTGCGAACCCATCAAAAATGGGGATATTGATTTGGACACCGAGGCTCCAAATCCGGTTCATCTGCGTGAGTCTTTCGTTCTGTGAGATCTGATAGTTTGTGAAGAAGCCGAGGTCAGGAAGTCTGCGAGTTTTGGCAACATCAATCTGTTTTTGTGCTGCGTGTTCGCCGAATTGCGTGCGGTGGACCTCCGGACGGTTTTTAAGTGCTTGTTCTATAAGTGTATCAAGATTTAGGGGTGGCATCTGCTGTTTTTCTCGGATTTCAAGTGTGCCTTTAACAGATACATTTTCGATGAGGGGTATGTTAAGGACTGTTTTATATGCGTCTTTGGCAGTTACCGCGGCGTTTTCGACACGCACGAGTTGGGATTGCGCGTTTGCAAGTTGGACCTTTGCTCGCAGCACATCAAAATCGGTTGCGGCACCTGCCTGAAGGGATGTTTCAGCGATTCCGAGTTGCTTTTCGACAAGGGTGACACTTTGTTGTGCGACTCGTACGAACTCTTGCGCGATCAATACGCCGTAGAACGCTTCGGATACATCCAAACGGAGTTGATTGTACGCGGCATTAACATCCTGTTGGACTGCCTGATAGTTGAGTTTTGCGGCTTGGTATCCGTAATAGTAGCGCCCCCAAGCGAAGATCGGTTGCGTGAGGTTGAGCGTGCCTTGAAGGTTATGGTGTGCCCCAAACTCGAGTTCAATCAGATCGGCTTCGTTATCGGTGCTCGGCTGTGGCATTTCGTCTGTTTCTTCACCCGGCATCGGGAAACCGAAACCGCCTTCGGCTTGAATTACGGACTTTTGTATATCTTTAAAATAGGTGTAGTTTCCGTTTGCTGTAATTCTTGGCAAGAGCCCTGCGCGTGCGGTACGGACTTGCGCCTCGGCGGCTTTTAGATTTTGCTCAGCCGTTTGAACAGTCAGGTTGTTTTCTTTCGCAATCTCAATGCTCTCTTCTAACGTCAGACGCTGTGTTTCTTGTGCCGCGGCGGATAGGTTTATTAGAAATATTAGAAAGGTTCCAAAAAATAAAAAGTGGTGGAACCGTAGTGGGTTCATTGCGGTTGTATCCTCCAATGTTAGATACAGAGGGTTTTTGTGGAGATAGATTCATAAGTGTTGGGGCGTAAACATGGGTGAGCAATTGCTGCGCACCCATATCTACGTAGCCTGTATTTAGTACCGAATAATAGTTGTAGCGTCGCCGATTGCCCAGAGTTGACCACTCGGTGTTTGAACGAGGTCACGAAGATTGCTTGAGGTTGGTGACTGCTGTATGAGCCATGTAACACCGCCATCGGTTGTATAAAGGATAACGCCGTTGTCTCCGACTGCCCAACCTTCTTTGGCATCGCGGAAGAGAATGGCATTGAGGTTCAGGTCGGTTGGCACATTCTGGTCGATCCATGTGTTCCCGCCATCCGTGGTTACCATAATAGATCCGAGTTCACCGGCGACCCATGCGTTCTGTTCGTCTACGGCATGGATATCGTTCCAGCGTGGCCCTTGCAGTATGGGTGTCCAGCTAAGTCCGCCATCGGCTGTTTTTGCGATGGTTCCGGCATCTCCGACGACCCAACCGACTTTATCGTTTATGAAGTGAACGCCGTAGAGGTTATTAAAGCCTGCGCCTGTCATCATGGGGTCACAATCTTGCCCGATCCATGTTCCGCCGGCATCGCTGGTGTGCATGATTCTGCCGGTTTCACCGACTGCCCATGCGTGTGTTGGGGTGCCGAAACTCATGGCGTAGGACCCCATAGCACTTTTCCAACTGGTCATCGGGTCATTGAATTGGATGCGTTCGGCTCTACCGTGGCCTTCGTCGCTTGCGTCACTGACACTGCTCCAAGTCATGCCGCCGTCTTTCGTTTCCGCCAATGCGGCGTTGCTTCCGACGATATAACCTTTGTTTGCATCAACGAATCCGACACCGAAAAGTTCAAAAACGTTTCCACTATTTTGTGGTTTCCATGTTTCGCCGCCGTCATTGGTATGTAAGACGCTGCCTGCGAGACCGACTGCCCAACCGAGCATGTCATCATAGAAATAGGCGGCACGAAGTTCGCTTGTACTTGAGATGATGTTCCAGGTTTCGCCGCCATCTGTGGTGTGGAGGATAGTAGCCTTATCACCGACGATCCATGCTTCGGTTGTGCTGAGCATGTGAACGCCTTGAAGGCGTGCGGCGACAGGGCGCGTTTCAAGCGGTGCCCAAGTTTTTCCGCCATCGTTTGTTCGAAGGATGACCCCGAATTCTGCGGCGGCGATACCGATATTTTCATCAGCAAAGTGAACGTCCCAGATCGGTTCGGGCATTCCGTTAGAGTTTGGGACTCTGCTCTCTTGAACGACCCATTCTTTACCGTCAACGGTTGCGACGACGGCGCCACCGGCACCGACCGACCATCCGACTTTGTTGTTTAGCATGGAAATGGCATCGAGTGTATTGACGGTTGCACTGGTCTGGAATTCCCATGTCTGTCCACCGTTGCTGGTATGAAGGATGGTTCCACCACCGCCTGCTGCCCAACCGATTTCGGGACTGACAAAGTCGATACCTTCGATTGTATTATTGGTATCAATGGCTTGTTGTACCCACGTGGTACCACCGTTTTCTGTGTTGATAATGAGTCCACCGTCTCCGCTTGCCCATCCGTGGTCTTTATCGGCAAAGGTGACGGCTAAAAGTGCGGTTCTGGTGCCTGTATTCTTTTTCATCCATGTCTGTCCGCCATCTGTTGTCTTCAGTACAGTGCCGTTATCGCCGACTGCCCAACCGACTTGTGGGTCAATAAACCGGATCTTTTTTAGTTCGACCTCAAGTGGTAGCGGTTGCTGGTTCCATGTTGCGCCGCCGTCCTTGGTATGTAGAATTGTTGCGTTGCTTCCGACGATCCACCCGTGTTGGTCATCAACAAAAAAGACATCGGAAAAGCTTGCTTGCCACTTGGACTCGCTGACCGTTTCCCACGCTTTTTGTGCGAATGCGAAAGGCGCGATAGAAAGCAGCAGCAAGACTCCGAAAATAGATAGTATTCGCTTTCTCTGTTTCATCAAATTTCACAGCGTTGAAACCTACCTTTCAGGTATGGAATGAACTGAGGATCGCGACTTGGAGATCGCTCCTACAGAAGAGCAAACCCTACCTTTTAGGTATGGAATGAACGCTAACCTCCTTACTTCTTAAGCGGGCTTGCGAGTAACGCCCTCCGTTTTAGATATGCATAAGACGCTTTGACAGAACTGTGAATTGAAGTCTATTATTCTATGCTTCATTCTGTTCTATATGATACCACGTCTTATCAATTTATGTCAAACGAAAAGTATCAGTGCCTCTAAAAATTGATTGACACAAACCGGATTTTTTGGCATAATAATTAGATGTATAGTTTCAAATAGATCTCGCAAGCTTGCCGCATCTGGTTTGCGGAAATATGGAAATTTTAATAGATAGGAGATTCCGATGAAAATGATGAAGCGATTAACCTTCATAGGACTCAGTTTGATTTTCAGTGTTTGCCTGCTTGCTGTTGCGCCTGTGTTTGCACAGGTTGAGATGGATACGGTGACAGGACTTTGGCTTTTGGATGAAGGCAGCGGTGATCTTGCCACAGATTCTTCGGACAGTGGACTTGATGCCGCTATAATTGGTAACCCGACCTGGGTCAATGGCGCGTTTGGTTCAGGGTTGGCGCTTAATGGTGTAGATGCTTATATTGAAGTGCCTGCACACGTGAACCCTACAGATGCGATCACTGTCTCATTATGGGTTAAAAGTATGACAGAGACTTGGAATCAGAACGGTTGGATGGTAGAAAAACGGAATGCGTATATTATCCATCCGAATGGGGACACTAAAAACGTTTCGTGGCCGATTTGTAATAACGGTTGTTGGAACAAGCCTGGTGGTTGGCGCGATGGCGAAGTCGGACCGGACGACATCACGGATTGGCATCTCTATACGACGACGTTTGATAGTGCAACGGGTGAGTGGCATATCTATATTGACGGTGTGGCAGAGAGTTCAATGACGATCAACCAAGATCCGATTGATGCTGACGATGGGCCGCTATTCATCGGCAGGGATACTTGCTGTGATGGTAGATTCGGGAATGCTGTCATTGACGAAATCGCTATTTTCAATGTCGCGTTGACTGCTGATCAGATCCAGGCGATGATGGAAAAAGGGCTTTCAGCGATGCTTTTGACCCCGGTTGAACCGGAGGGTAAACTCTCCACAACATGGGCGGATGTTAAAGAGCAGTATTAATCTAAATATTACCGGCGGGTAATGTGGATGGCTTGCCCGCCGTTTTTCGTAAATTAAACGAACATAAGGAGAACAATTACATGTTCCTAAGAATATCAATGCTATTTTTCTTTGTTGCGTGTTTCTTTATCGCTATTCCTTTAGTGGAGGCACAGCTTCCGTTAGACGGTGTCGTGAGTTATTGGTCTTTTGATGACGGGACGATCGCGGGTAATACCGTTGAGGACCTTTTGGGTGACAACGATGGTGAACTGATGGGGAATCCGAAGTCTGTCGCTGGCAAAGTCGGGAAAGCCCTTGAGTTTGATGGCAAGAATTCCGTACACATTCCGGGCACCGATTCATTAGACTTTGCTGGTGAAAAAGAGATGAGTGTTACTGTTTGGTTGAACGCAGACAATGATAGTCCTGTGGAGGGTGTTGTTGCTGGCTGCTGTGGTACGATCGTCGCGCAACGAGATATGAGCGGTTGGGCATTACGGTTTGACGGCAGAAATGCTGGTCAAGAGATGGAATTTATTGTTCAACCGGGTTGGCAAGGTGATGGCGGTTTTGGCGTGCCTACGTTTGACGCAGGGTCATGGCATCACCTCGCTGGCGTTGTTGCTGACAAAGAGATGTTCATCTATGTCGATGGTAAGTTGGAAAAAGAGATGGGTTACAACGGTCCGATGTCTACGACTGGAACGGAAACGGAGATCGGACACGCCACTGACGGCGGTTTCATCGGTATTATTGATGAAGTTATGATTTACAATAAAGCACTCTCAGCGGACGAAGTCGAGCAGATTTTTGAAGCGGAAGGTCTTCCTGTCGAACCGCAGGGAAAACTTGCGACGCGTTGGGGAGAGATTAAAACTTCGTTCTAACGCAATATCCATCCTAACAAGTGCGGCGGATTTTGACACATCCGCCCCTCCATTTCATTGTTGTTTCAAAGATTTACCACCTCAAAAATAACAGTCAAAGGAAGATTTTATTATTATGGAACCCGTAAAAGTTGGTGTGATTGGATGTGGTGTCATCGGAAGTAGACATCTGAGTATCGCATCAGAGGCATCACATATTGAATTAGTTGCAGCGGCGGATTTAATCGAGAGCAACAGAGTTAGGGCAACTGAACGTTTCGACCCGCCGAAAATGTATGACAACGATCTTGATCTGCTTGACGACGCCGAAGTCGAAGCGGTGGTACTTGCGTTTCCGACGCAGTATCGGACTGAGGTCGCCTTGCGTGCTTTTGAGAGAGGTAAGCATGTCTTGATTGAGAAACCGATTGCGATGAACGCTGCTGAAGTTGAACGACTCATCGCTGCGCGTGGCGATTTAATGTCAGGATGTTGTTCTTCGCGTAACCGTTTCAGACCCACCGCCGAACTTGCGACGCAATTCATCACGTCAGGCGGTTTAGGTGAACTTCGGAGCGTACACTGCCGCGCCCTGAGAGGTGCGGGGAAAGAACCGGAGACACCGCGTCCGGCTTGGCGGTTGACGAAGTCTCTCAACGGGGGTGGTATCCTCGTTAACTGGGGCTGCTACGATCTCGATTACCTGCTCGGTATTACAGGTTGGCAACTCAAACCGCAGACTGTATTTGCACAGACGTGGACGATACCGCCGGTATTTGAATCGCATATTGCGCCGGGTTCCGATGCGGAAACGCACTATACTGCGCTCGTTCGGTGTGAAGGTGGCATTGTGCTCAGCGTGGAACGTGGTGAGTTTATGACGATGCACAGCCACGAAGGTTGGGAAATTATCGGCACGGAGGGTTCGCTGAAGTTGACGATGGGTGATGGCAAATCGGAAAATGTTATCTATGATCGTACAACAACGGAGGGTGGTGTTGAATCGACAGTTCTCTCGGAAGTAGGTGAGGCACCGGAACCGGAGCACGGCACGCCGCTGTCCGATTTTGCTGCGGGTATACGCGAAAATCGGCAACCGTTGACGAGTTTGGAAAATGCGCTTGTTGTGCAAAAAATAACGGATGGTATTTACGCCTCTGCAGAAACGGGAAAGGCTGTGGAGATAGCGTGATAAAGTTCTGCAGTTTTCGATAGGTTGGAATCGTTCTTTTGTGGTGGCGAGGTTTGATGCCTCGCCATCGGTTGTACGGGCTGCCGTTATACGAAGATTTTTTTTGCAACGACGTTAACGAAATTCTTCCCCATGACTCGGTAGCCTTCTGCATCGGGGTGTAGGTCGTCTGGGAGTAAATGGACGAAGTCTGCCCCGAAGACGCTTAACCCGTCAACATAATGGATTTGTGTATCGCCGTGTGCTTGGAGTGCCTCGGCGGCGGCTTGTACTTCTTCACGCATTTTTTTGAGATGGAATCCTACAGTATTTGGATTTTCTTCTCTCGGTGGGCAGCAGATAGGGGACATCAGCACGATCGGTATATCTGGGTGCTTTTCACGTATAATCTGGACTGCGCCGATAATTGCTGGTCGGAATGCGCGGGGTCCCAAGCTGGATGCGCCTTGGATGTTGATACCGAGACACATTGAGATATAGTCGGCGGGTAAATCACGAATCATCCGCGCCACCATTGCATCGAGATGGCACTGTCCACCGTAGCCGAGACAGGTCAGATTCAGCCCGTGCGTCCGTGCGACGACTGCTGGCCAGGTCTGTGTTGGAGACGCTGCGGCGCGGCACTGCGTGATAGAACTTCCATAGGTAATCCAGCGCGGTCGTGTATCGGTGAACGCCTCGAGGGTTGCGTTGTCGTCTATCTCCAAACTGCGGAGTTGAAACTGTCCGAATTGCGGTAGCCACAATTCAATCAATTTCTCACCATCAGACAAGCCTTTAAAGGCGAAACTCTCCTTCTGTTTCAGGTCGATTGCATCTATTAATTCACCATCGCAACAGAGGTCAAGGATTCCGTTTTCGTTTTGTGGGACGATACTCCCCGAAACCTGTGTTGTGTTGCTGCGAAAACTGATGCGAACGCCTGCGGGCATCGCGGAACGTTCAAGTAAGGGTTCAGGGAACAGTACATGTGATGGGTGGGGTGTGCGCCAGGGCATGATCCAGTCTTCAGTTTTTTGCAGGGAGACCGCGCCTTGCCAAGTCAATTGTGGTGCATCTGGTTTCAATTGCATGGTATATCTCCTGTTACATGGCATCAATAACGGTGCAGAGTTGTCGGATACCGTCTAACATATCTTCGGGTTGTCCCCAGTGTTCGATACTTGCTGCGCCGTTGAATCCATCAGCAACGAGTGTTTCGAGGATCTGTGCGTATCTTAATCCGGTGTCGCCGATTGGGTCAAGATTCTTCTCACGATTGGGCTTGATATGTAGATGTCGTACGAGTCCTTTGATATGTGCGTATCCATCTGGTAGCGGATTTTCGCCGCAGTGTAACCCGTTATTGACATCCCAACAGGAGGTGAGTGCGGGACTATTTCCGAGTGCATCGATGACTGCGCGTGTCTCTTCGCATGTGCCAGCGAGGCATGCGCTTTCGTTTTCAAAGCAGAGCGTAACGTTTGCATCCTCTGCGATCGGAACAACGAGTGAGAGTTTTTCGACGATCCGTTCCATATAGTCGTTAATATCTGGGCGCGGCGCGCCTTTCGTCCGACGGTTCGGATTCCAGAATGTGAAGCCTCGAATCACTTGTGTATCGAAGGCGTGTGCAAGTGTGACCATTCGCTCAAAGTGTTTTCGGTGTTGGTCATATTCTTGCGGGTCGTCGATTGAACATTTCCCAAAAGGGGATCCGATACTGGCGACGCGGACCTCGTAACGACTCAGTACATCTTGCACGCGCTGGACATCATCATCGTCAATTTCGGTTACGTGTTTGCTCCAGACACCGCCACGTATTTCGACGGTATTGGCACCGGCTTCAACGCCGAGTTTGATGGCTTCTTCAAAATCGGTTTTAGAAACTTCGTCAGCAAAAAAGCAGACATCAATCATTAGAAAAGACTCCTTTTACAATTTACAATTTTTTCAATTCTGTTAAAAGTTGTTCGGTACCTGTGCGGTCTCCAAACTGAATATCGAGGGATTTCCATGCGACGCGCCCGTCCATGTCAAGGATATAGGTTGCCGGACGTGCTATGTCTGTGTTGGTTATGTCAATAACATTATAAGCCGTAATTGTCTCCCGATTCTCATCCGAGAGTAGCGGGTAGTTTATCTGGAGCGATTTTTGCGTTGAATCCACGAGCGTCAGATGATCTGCACTGATGGCGATCAATTCAGCCCCTTGCGCCTGAATGTCTTGGTAACCTGCTTGCAACTCGCCGAGTTGCGTTTGACAGAAACCTCACGTCCCTGTCCGATAGAAGACAATAACCAGTTTTTGCCCGCTGTAATCCGAAAGACTGTGGGTATTTCCTTTGGCATCTGGCAATGAGAATTCGGGTGCCAGTGCGCCAATCGCGAGTCCTTGTCCTTCAGGAAGCTGCTGGGTTGTGTCTTCTTCGGATTGAACGATAACTTGTGAAGCCTGTTCGGATCTGTTGCAAGCGGTGAACAGGAAGACGGCTGCGGTTAACAGGATTGAAAGGTTTAGGAAACGACAACGGCTCGAAAAAGGCGTTTTTCGTTTCGGGTTTATCGGATAATTTGCTATTAATTTTGATTCCATGTTTCAGGGTTCCCTTTGTCATTTTGTGAATGCATCCAATTTAGAACATCGTTTCGTATCCGTTCAAGCACCGGACGCGTATCCGCGTTAAAGGCTAAGTTGTTGAATTCATGAGGGTCTGTTGTTAGGTCGTATAATTCTTCAACTGGGTGGTGTTGCGTAAGATAGACGAGTTGTGCTGTTTTTGGGTCGGTTCCTCGGATGACATGGGTTAGTAGTCCTTCGCAGCTGGGAACGGTTTGGGTTTTTGAGGGTTCTCGATTTTCATCTCAACGGTTTCAGGTGGAAATTGTGTGCTGACCATCGCGTCCTTCATCACCCATCGAAAGTTGTGCCAGAAGCGTTTGCTTGTCTTGACGATTTCTGGGTTTGTATAGACCCCTGCGACGGCGATGCGGCTCTGATCGGTTTTGTTTGGCGGACTGTAGTGCCAAAGACTGCTGTGCCAGATGACGACATCCCCGGTATCTAATTCGATGTGATGTACACCGTGTTTCTCGATCATCTTTTGAACATCTTCGCGTGGGAGTTCGCCGTGTATGCTATCGGGATATAGGACGTGTTCAATGATCTCGGTTTTGTGGCTGCCGGGTATGAACTGCATGCATCCGTTTTCGCGTGTCGCGGGTTCGAGGGGTGTCCAGAAGTTGAAAGGTTCTGTTTCGCCGTCGCGCCAGAGTCCGTTATCTTGGTGCCACGGGGTTGCACTGCCAGTGAGGGGCGGTTTGAGGAAGCAGCTATTGAACTTCATAATAATGTCATCGCCGAGAAAATAGCGTGCGATGTCGAGTATTTCAGCGGAGGCGTGAATGTTATGCCATATCAGCGGTGCCTGGACGCAGAAGTTGCTGAGTTTGCGGTAGCGTGCGATACGTCCTTGTGGCGAATCTTCCATCGGGTCCATTGGATCCATATCGACGACTTGTCCGGGGTCCGGTAGCAGGATATGGTTTCGGATCACGCCGCGGAGTTCAGCTGCCAGCTCTTTCGATATAATGTTGCGAAGGATAAAGTAGCCTTCGTTCTCATAGTGCGTTTTTTGTGCGGGGGTTGGTTGCCATTGCGTCATTGTAGTCCTCTTCCTCGAATTGTAAGTTCCAGATATGTCTTGAATGTTTGCCTATAAGTTAGTTAAAAATGTCTTGAACCTGGCATTGGAACCCTTCAACAACATCAGCCCCATCAAGAATATCGGTTCCACGTAAAACGGTAAAATCTTTATTGGTGCGGTAAACCTCCACTGTTTCTCGTCGTGGATTGATGACCCACACCATTATGCAACCGGCAGTTAACCACTCTTCTACCTTCTCGGCCACTTCAGCATAAGTATCGCCGGGGGAAATAACTTCGACAGCCAAATCTGGTGCGCCTTCCCAATAGCCTCTGACAATCCCTTGCTGTTCAATTGATGCCTGACTGACAAAGGCGGCATCTGGAGCACGTACTGTATCTGGGTTTTGCGCAATCTTAAAACCTGTTTCGGCACCACATACATATCCTAATTGATGCGTTTTAACGTGGACATTGAGTCTACTTCCGATTTCAGCGGCGCGGATGCCGTGCTCAAATCCGGCGGGCGGCATTTTTCGTAGTCCTCCTTTCACGAGTTCATAACGAGCACCATCATTAGGCTGCTTCGCCAGATCATCAGCCGTTAAAAGGTTGGACTTCGCGGTTGGTGATGTGGATGTCGATTGATTCAGTTCCATGTCTGCCACAGTGTCTTCCTCCTATTGATGATATATGAGTTTATCAGAAAAGAAAAAATGTGTCAAGGGTTCGGAACGTCTTTTTTCTTGAATGGTTTGGATAAATATGATAAATTGGAATAAACAAATATGACTTTGTGAATTAACTGATGCTGACGCAAGAGATGGTAGCCGATGTGCCGTCGGATCCGGGGGTTTACTTTTTCCGTGGAGCCACGGGGACGGTACTCTATATCGGCAAGGCGAAATGTTTACGGAAACGGGTGCGTTCTTATCTGCATAAGGTGAAAAAACGCCCGATCAAGATCAAACGGCTTATCCGTTGGACGACCGATGTTCGGTATCAAGTGTGTCGTTCTGAGCAGGAAGCACTCTTTTTAGAATCGCGGTTAATCCAAGAATATCAACCGACTTATAATACTGCGATGAAACATGGACGCCAACATTGGTATATTCGGATAGACGTTGGGGAGGATTTTCCGCGCCTTGATCGTGTCTCCGAAACATTGCCGGACGGGGCGAGATATTTCGGTCCGCTGTCGAGTCGGCGTTGGACAGATGAAGCGATTGATGTTTTACAGCGGATTTTTCCGGTGCGTACGTGTGAGGGGGAAATCGTACCGGATCCTGGGTTTCGTGCGTGTTTTCAGTTCGATCTAAAGCGGTGTGATGCGCCTTGTGCAGCATTGATTACGCGCAAAAATTATGGTGAGATAATCGCGGATATTGTCGATCTCTTAGATGGTGAATACGAGAAAGTGCAGAAGCGTTTGGTCTCTAAGCGGGATAACGCGTCGGAAGCCCTTGAATTTGAGCGCGCGGCGGCACTTCATAAGCAGCTACAACGGATTCAAAAAGTGTTCACATTCTTAGATGTACATCGGCGGTGAACGCATGTAAAACACAGACAATGGACAATTTTGCCTTTGTGAAAAATATCTTGCTAAGAAAACGAATATCTGTTAGAATGTAATAGATAAACAATTATTCAAGGAGGTTAACCCATGCGTATTGTACAGTTATCACTGATTTGTCTTATCGCCTTTGCATTTATGGTTGGTTGTGGCATGATAGGAGAGAAGGCAGAGATGTCTGCTCCGGCTACAGACGGTGCCGCCATGAAATCTGACGCGAAAAGTTCCAGTGACATAGCAGAAGCCGTGGAGGAAGCCGCCATTGAAGAGGTTACACTGAATGTCACGGGTATGACATGAGGTGCGTGTACGAGCAAAGTGCAGGCTGCACTTAGCAACGTTCCCGGTGTCTCTGAAGTGGTGAGCGTTTCCGACGCGAATAATACGGCTGTTGTGAAAGTTAAGAAGGGCAAAGTTACGACTGCTGCTCTTACCTCTGCAGTTGAAGGTGCTGGCTTCAGCGCCGAAGTTGCTAAATGAGACTTACTGAATAGGAGGGGTGGGGTTTCCCACCCTTTCCTTTTATTTGCATAACAGTCTGATATAAGACGCGGCGATCTGGAGATCGCTACGATAAATAAGGGGAATAAACAGATGCGTCATTTAAACGTGAGAATCCTATTCGTCTGCCTTGCAGCACTTTTACTTGTTATCGCTTGTGCGGACAACCAACAGAAACCGGCAGAGACGGAAACCCAAACGACGGAAACACCGAAGCAAACAGTAGAAACGCCGAGTGAGACAGCAGCGGCAAATATTGAAGAGGTTACACTCGCTGTTACGGGTATGACGTGAGGTGTGTGTACCAGTGCGGTGCAGGATGCACTGACAAAGGTTACCGGTGTTTCTGAAGTCGTGAGTGTTTCTTCAACGGATAACAAGGCTGTGGTGAAGATTGAAAAGGGTAAAGTTGAGACAGACGCGCTTGTGAAAGCCGTTGAAGGTGCCGGTGCGTTTAGCGCGCAAGTCGCCAACTAAGTTTAGTTTGAGACGTTTGAAGTGGACAATTAAGTTCGTATGGCGAGGTATTTATACCTCGCCATTTCTTTTTTGCAAGTGAACTTGTAATCAACAGCAAACCGATAAAAAGAACGCAACAACAAAGGGAACGGTTGTCGTTCGCTAAAAGCGAGTGTGTTTTCGGTTTTACTATCACCTATTGATTCTTGGCATAAAGCGGATTTTCAAGTAGAGATTGCACTTCGTAGATAGACCCTTTTAGTTCGGCATAAGGTTCCGGCATGCGCACAGGGGCAGCTACCATACGGGGTTGATTCGTCGGTTCGCCACGGATGATGAAGTCGTTGAAGGTGTCCCAATCGGGAATGCCTTTCAGGGGCCAGGCATCTACCGCGCAGTATTGGAACAGCAGTAAGCGACGCGGTTTTTCAGAGGTATTCGGTGCGGAGCCGTGTAACGCTCTGACATGGTGGATCGTGATTCCGCCTGCCTTCAATTCGATAGGCACAGCACCGTCCGATGTAAAATCGGGATCGGTAACCGCGCCGATAAATGCGCCGTTCTGGTGATGATCCAAGGTTGGCCCTTTATGGGACCCTGGAATTATCATCAGTGCGCCGTTTTCGACGGTCATATCGTCAATAACCACGCCGACAGCGAGCAGGTCGTCGTTGGTGTGTGGATAAAAAGCCCAATCCTGATGCCATTCAACTGGGCTTCCGAATTCTGGGTACTTCATATTCAACTTATGCCCGTTATATCGGACACCGGATCCGATGAGTTGTTCCACAATATCCAGAATTCTCGGATGCCGTAAGGTGTGATCATAAACGATGTGGTGTAGTCCGGGGTTTTTGATACGTCGTACACGCGGGTTCGCTGGCGTATGCCCGGGTTCGAGATCGAAGATGTCAGTATGTTCGGTAACTTCTTTCGATTTTTCAACGAATTCCTCGGTGACTCTTTGAAGAGCCGCCACTTCTTCCGTCGTTAGTACCGCCTCGACACCGATATAGCCATTTTCTTCGTAAGACTTACATTGTTCTCTTGTAAGCATTGTTGACTCCTCCAAGCGAAATGATAGTGTTATTATAGGTCAACCCGTTAAAAATTTCAAGTCATTTCAATAATTCCTCGTAAATGCCCTGTACTTTTTGGACGTGTGCTTTGATACCGAAAGTCTCCTCAGCATGTTTCCGCGCGTGTTGTCCGATACGGGTGTTTAAATCTGGATCTGTGGCGAAGGCAAGGATTTTGTTTACGATTGCTTCGATTGGGTGTAACGGGACAACGTATCCTGTTACACCGTGAACAATCGTGTCAGGGGTGCTACCGATTGGCGTTCCGATCACCGGTTTTCCAGCTGCCATCGCCTCGGCGATGACGCTCCCGGCTGAAAGGGTTACGAGGAGGTCAAGTTCCTGCATGACGTTTGGCATATCGGTGCGGTGCCCTCTAAAGTGAAGGAACTCCTGCAGTTGATATTTCAGCACCCATTGGTGGACCTCTTGTTCGTAGGCGCGGTGTTCAGGCGTATTGAGTGCTGCACCGATGATATGGAACCGAACGTTTCTGTTTTGTGCGATGACTGCTGTTGCGATTTCAATGAACTCTTTTTGGCGTTTGAACGGTTCAATCCGTCCGACGATACCGACGACGTATTCTGTCGAGGGTTCGGGGCGAGGTGCCGGTTGAAAAGCGTCTAAATCGACACAATTCAGGATGAGATCAATTTTTTGTGCATCAGTTGCTGCTTGAGTCAGGGCGGTTTTGCTTTCCTTAGAGATAGCGATGATTCTGTCTATCTCATTGAATTTATACTTTCGGACTTGATCGGTTGTGAGGAGCGTCCGAACGTGTGAAACGACAGGGATTCCCAAGCGTTTTCTGATATGTAATAAATATGGGTTAAGCCATGAATCAGAGGTATGGACGAGTGTTGCGTTGTGTGTCTTAGCGAGTGCGGCTAATTTTTCGGCAGCACGATACCTCGCTATTAGCGATTTCGCTTTCCGCCACGATGGCACCGCCAGGACCACCGTCGGGATGTCGGCACATCTAAGATGCTCTACGAACACACCGTCATCAGGGCAGACAACAAGCGGCTGATAACGTTTTCGGTCGATATTTGTGACGAGGTAAGCGAGTTGCTTTTCACCGCCACCGATGCTTGAACCGCAATGGCTGAGGTACAGGATCGGAATCATCTTTTTTGTTAATAAACGCAGCCGCTTGATGTCAACCGTAGCTTACACAGGGAAATCGAGATGCTGATCTCGAAAAACTTGACTCACCGATCGGTGTTGATGTACCCTCAATATGGCCTGAGAGAGAAGAGGTGCAATAGAAATCACTTTAACTTTGCCATCCAGCTGCTTTTCAGCGGGAACAGGGATCGTATTGGTTGTGACCACTTCACGGATTGATGGGTGCTCGAGACGTTCTAACGCTGGCCCGACCAATATAGGATGTGCGATGCTTACATAAGCAGGTTCTGCGCCAGCCTCTGCCAATGCGATGGCTTGTTGGCGGATAGTTCCGCCGGTTTGTATTTCATCGTCGGTGATGATAGGCGTTTTCCCTTTAACATCTCCAACAAGTTCGACGAATTTGACGCTCTGTCCATCAATACCGGTTCGGCGTTTGTGCATGATGGCTAACGGCAGCCCAAGCATATCGGCGTATTTTTCTGCTAACTTGGCGCGCCCGGCATCAGGGGCAACAATTACGCCATTTTCGACCTGCTTCTCTCGGAAGTAGTTTACCAAAGTCGTCACGGCAGTCAAGTGATCCATAGGGATATCAAAGAAGCCTTGTATTTGTGGCACGTGTAGGTCCAGTGCCATGACGCGACTTGCGCCTGCTGTTGTCAATAGATTGGCTACGAGTTTCGCGCTAATCGGTTCGCGTCCTGTTGTTTTGTGGTCCTGACGGGAATATCCGAAATACGGGATAATCGCGGTAATCTGCCGGGCTGATGCCCGTTTCATCGCGTCAATCGTGATGAGTAGTTCCATCAGGTTTTCGTTAGCCGGTTGACTTGTTGGCTGCACAACATAGATATCGGTGCCGCGGATACTTTCCTCAATTTGAACGCGCGTCTCAAGGTTCGGAAACGGACCGATTGTAATTTTACCGAGTTCAACGCTTAAAATCGAAGCGATTTCTTTTGCTAATGCTGGGTTCGCACTTCCAGCGAATAGCCTGAAATCGTCGCTAACTTGCTGGTCAATCGGTGTGGACATGCTAAAACCTCCTTAGACCGAGTTAATCTTATTCATCATAAATTACCTATCTTGCTGGCACATAAATTGTGAATCGTGCCCATGTCTATCGGACTGTATATATTTTATATAATGGCCACTGTAAAAATCATCCATAAGAACATAAGAACAAACGGAATAATGAGACCAATTACGGACTGGCGTAGTTGAATGCTTCGACTTTTCGCTTTGTAACTATCCGTATAGAAGGCTGCCTTTTCAGGTGATTTCCCAAGGAGCCGTGAGGCAGGTGGTGCTGGTTCATAGATAGAAGCAATAAGGACCCCAAGTATATTTCCGAGAAAACCGATGAAAAACCATGTAACCTTCTTGGCATCGGATTCCGCATCTTGTTCAGCTGTCAAATCGGGGTGCGCTGGAACAGCGGACTGTTGAGAGTTATCCATTTTAGGTTCCTTCTATGTAGGTTAGGGGTGTTTAATTTTTGTACTTAAGAAATTAGGGATCCGCCTGTCATTTCAGCCGGTTGTTCTAAACCGAGAAGATGGAGTGCTGTCGGTGCGATGTCTGCAAGCCGTCCACCTTCACGAAGTTGTTGCCCCTTGCGTTGGTTATCGACAACGATGAGATCAACGTTGTATGTGGTATGTGCGGTATGAATTCCGCCGGTTTCTGGGTCAATCATCTGTTCACAGTTCCCGTGATCAGCGGTGACGATGAGTGCCCCGTCCTTTTTAAGCACGGCATCAACAATTTTTCCTACGCCTGCATCGACTGCCTCGACTGCTTTAATAGCTGCTGGCAGGGACCCTGTATGTCCGACCATATCGCCGTTGGCATAGTTGAGTACGATCAAATCATATTTGTCGGAACCGATCCGTCGTAGCATCTCTGCGGTTACGCCCGGTGCGGACATCTCCGGTTTCTGGTCGTAGGTTGTTACGTCCCGTGGAGAAGCGATAATTTGACGCTCTTCGCCTTCGTAGGGTTCATCTCGGTAGTCGTTGAAGAAGAAGGTAACATGCGGAAATTTCTCGGTTTCTGCGCATCGGAACTGCGTGAGTCCTGCCTCGCTGACATAAGCCCCGAGCGTGTTCTTCATTTTCGGTGGTTTTTTGATTGCCGCTTCAACGGGCATTCGTTGTTCGTACTCGGTCATTGTAACAAACTTAACGTCAGGTTTGCAATTCCGTTTAAAACCCATCTGTCGGGTGACACCGTCTTTTCCTTCTGCCTGAAACGGAAATTCGTGCAAGCAAAAGGCTTTGGTGAGTTCTCTGGGGCGGTCGCCTCGGAAGTTATAGAAGATAACGGCATCTCCATCGGTAATACGCGGGAGTGGCTTACCGTCGGTTCCGACAACGACACTCGGACGGACAAATTCATCGCCTTTACGGTTGGTATCATCCGGGTTCTCGTAATAGTCGCGATAGGCATCTGTAGCGTTTGTGACAGGTTCGCCTGTGCCTTCGGTTAAGAGACGATATGCGACTTCAACGCGTTCCCATCGGTCATCGCGATCCATGGCATAGTATCGACCGATAACGGAGGCGATTTGACCGATACCGATCTCTTTGAGTTTCGCTTCAATCTGTTCACAGAATCGGATACCGAGGTCGGGTTGGCAGTCCCGTCCGTCACTAAAATTGTGAATCAACACTTGATTTGCCTTGAGTCCGTTGTGTTTGGCAAGTGTGAGGAGTCCATAGAGGTGTTCTAATGCACTGTGAACACCGGCATCACTTGCTAATCCCATGAGATGCAGATACGTTCCGTGTTTTTTGACGTGTCCGATTGCGTCTAAAAGAACTTTGTTTTCTGCGAATTCACCGGAGCGGATCATGGTGCTAATGCGTAAGAGTTCTTGATTGACGATACGTCCTGCGCCGATGTTCTGATGTCCGACTTCACTGTTGCCGATAACACCGGCAGGTAGACCGACATCTTCTCCGGAGGTATGAATCTGGACGTGTGGATAGTTCTGTCTGAGCCAGTCATCTACGGGTGTCTTTGCGAGATGAACAGCATTGGCTTTGTTAAATTCAGGATATGGATTATTGCCCCATCCGTCTCGAATGATGAGAACGACGGGGCGTTTCGGCGCAGCTTGCAAGCCGAAACTTGCTCTTGAAACGTGTTGATTTTTCACGCAAACCCTTTCTAATTATGACACAATAGGGTGTGCCTATTACTTTATTACAAATATATGTAAAATTCTGTTTTAAGTATGCTATACTAATTTTATGATACATTAGATATGATGCGCCTATAGATGGCACGCAAAGGCACCTCACATTCGATTGAAGTGAGTGATAGCGTATCTTCAAGATGCTGAAACCTGTTATGGGTCCATTGTGTGCCTTCGCACCGATAGTGCTCAACACGCACGCTGTCTTGTGAAATAAGTATATATTCCTGCAAGGAGTCCAGCTGCTTATAGTGCTCAAATTTTTCACCACGATCGAACGCTGCTGTTGAGGGTGACAGCACTTCTATAACAATAATCGGGTTTAGGAGCGTGTCAAAGGTGTCATCCTCAAAACGGGGTTCACCACAGACAACGATAACATCTGGGTAGAAGCAGGAGACCTCCGGACTGGTACGTACGCGCATCTCGCTAGCGAAGACTTCACACTCACTATTCATTAATTGGTTGCCCAGTTGGATTGTTATGTCTACCGTAATGCGGTTGTGGGCGCGACTTGCCCCAGACATAGCGATTATATACCCGTTGTGGTATTCGTTTTTAAAGGGCTGCTTGCGTTCCCAAGTGAGGTATTCCCCAGGAGTGAGATATGTTTGTGCTGTGAGCGTTGACATGCGTGCCTCCATGAATCAACCTTTTTGTCAAATTATTTTAACAAATTTTTAAGGAAAAATCAAGATGTCATTCAAATTGGTGTCAACTTCATGGTAGGGGTTGCTGGGTTTTTCTTTCACATTGGGGCAGGTTTGCAAGTAGCGGCGGTTAATCGGATGGAGGGATTCCTCTACGGTGCTCCGGTGTTTGCACCGCTCCTGTTCCCGAACCTGTCGCTACTCGCTATGTTGGGTATCTGGCAACTATCCAACAGAGATTGAGTTGCGTTACCTGAGTCCTGTTTTTAGTTGGCTCCATGTCGTTGTGAGTTTACCACGTGCTTGGACATCTTGTGGTGTCTCCATGACTTTTTGGATGTCTGCTTCGCTCAAGGTTCTGTTATAGAGTCGGACTTCGTCGATTTTGCCTGGGAAGAAATCGGTGGGTCTCCCGAAATCGTCACCGCCGATCCAGAGGTCTAAAGCGGAAGGTGCGATGGGTACACCGTTGGCAGCGTCGCCTTCAAGTTTGCCGTTTATGTAAACTTTCATTGTCTTTCCGTCGAACGTTCCAGCGAAGTGATACCATTCGCCGACTTTCCAATCGGTTGTTGTTGATTCAGCGAAAGTATTATCCGGTTTGACGAGAAAGTCGATGCTGTCTACGTTGCCGAAGTCAAAGATGACGAAGATGGAATCGTTTTTAACCATTAAGCGTCGGCTGGTGAGTGCGTCGTTTGGACTGAACCACGCCATGAGTGTAATATTTTCTTCGATTGCGAAGGCGGGATCGTCTGCGACAACGACATGGTCTTCCTCGCCATCAAATTCGAGTGCGGTTTCAAACTTTCCATCAACCCACTTCGGATTACCGGCGAATTCTCCGTCGTGTCCGTTGCCTGTGACATCTATGGCTCCTTTACCATTACCTTCATCAAAGGGCCAGTAGGCGACGAGTCCGTCTTCAGCGACGTTGGCGATACTGAGGCTGGGGATTAAAAAGAGTGAACACAGCGAGAGGACAAAAATAATTTTGGACATTGCGATTTCTCCTATGTAAGCGCGAAATTTTGGTTCTGTATCTTGGGGATTTGTTAATATTATAACATATTTTTTCAAATAGAGTGTAGAAAAATGCTCGGAAAATTATTTTTTTTTCACAGAAGTTTATAGGGTTCAAGGATTCGATGGTATATGTAATTGCAGCCGGTCAATCGGTTAATCAAGTAGTAGTGAACTACCTTGTTGCTTTAAGTGGCCGTGTTCAATCATCTCATTTACAATTTGATTAACTTTTTGTCGCATATTTGCGCTGACTGTTTTAAAACCGAATAGTTTACAAACCTCACGCGCTAAATCGTCTTGCTCTATTCCAAAAGCATCTGATACAAGTTGTTTTACGGCTGTCTGTATTTCTTCAGGGGCAATAAGTTCCAATTTTCGTGAAGTGTTGGGGAGTTCACTTCTGTCTCGGACTGGAACGTCTTCTTGTTCTCGCCAGTAGAGAAACTCTCCTTGGATCTCAATATTTTTAGAACGTGCTGCCTGCATTGCCGCATTTTTAATAGCACCTTGAATGCGCTTGCCGATCTTTTTCACCTGTACAGCATTTCCGATACGTTTTGCTACTTCGCTGAGGTGCACCGGACTCTCAATTTTAACAACACGCCGAATCCAGCTTGCCATTGTATTTATAGGTACCGCATGTAAGTCACGTCCGTTAGTGGAAATCGCCAGTTCAGCGAGCTTATACTTTTCTGTCAGAGAATTCGTCTTCGGTTCTGGTGTTGGCTGAACAGTTGTATCAACTTCTATTTCTGTTTCTTCCTCGCTGCCGTAGGAACCCTGAGTATTGTTTTTGGGGCTATCATTATGATCCGAAGGGATGTGTGTCTTAGCTGCCTCAATTGCTTCGGCAGCTTTTCTGAGTTCTCGGTCCGGATTTCTAAACCAATCAGTGCTCCAGATACGATGAATGCGCCACCCGAGTCCTTCGAGGACTCCCTGCCTAATTCGATCCCGATCGCGAGCTGATTGCGCGCTGTGGTAGGTAGCTCCGTCACATTCAATTCCTAATAGGTAACGTCCTTGGTGTTCTGAATCTTTGATGCCAAGGTCAATGAAATAACCAGCAGAACCGATTTGATGGTCAACTTCATAGCCACATTCACGCAGAGCATCTGCAACCTCTTCTTCAAACGGCGAGTCTGCTTCCCGACCAGTGGGTACTGCGATATCAGTTTCACCCGTCTGGGCATATTTCAAGTAGCGTTTAAGTGCCACTACACCAAGTGGATTAGTAGGCCCGGGATCAATGTCATCAGCTGTCAAGTTTGTAAACACTTCACAACGTCGTCGAGCGCGTGTAATCAACACATTCAACCGACGCTCTCCACCCTTTTTGTTTAGGGGTCCGAAATTCATTGTAAGTTTTCCGTTAGTGTCGCGTCCGTAGCCGATACTAATGAAAATGACATCCCGTTCATCACCTTGAACGTTCTCCAGATTTTTGACAAAAAATGGTTCTTCAGGATGCGCGTTGAAAAACGTCTGTTCGCACGATGGATCTTCCTGTCGTAGGAGTTCGAGTGCATTCTGAATTGATTCCATCTGAGCTGTACTAAATGTCGCTATACCGAGTGTTAAATTGGGGTGTGAACGGGCATGCTCCATAACCCGTTTTGCAACTATTCGGGCTTCTTCGCGGTTACTCCTACTTCCACCACGGTCATAGGCTGTATCTGACAGGTAATGATAAACCAACCCAACTTCTTCCTTAGCAGCGTCTGGACTTGGGAAAAGTTGAAGTCTATTGCCGTAAAATTCAATGTTCGACACGGTAATTAGGGATTCGTGCCGACTTCGATAATGCCAACGTAACATGCGCTCCGGCGCGTTTTGAGCCGTAAATAAACCCAGAATGCTCTCCGTATCACCTGTTAAATTTTCCTCCGCGTTTTCGTCATCATCCTCTATATGCTTATCAAAGAAATCAGTCGGTGGAAGTTGTCGGCTATCACCAACCACAACTGTTTGCTTACCTCGAACAATCGCTCCGAAAGCATCAACAGGTTTGACTTGGCTAGCTTCGTCAAATATCACCAAATCAAACGCAACACTGTTCGGTGGTATGAACATTGCTACTGAGAGCGGACTCATCATAAATACCGGTTTAATTGCTTGTATTGCGTTTCCGGCCTTACTCATAAGTTGACGGATTGGCAGATGTCGCCTTTTTTTCTCAAATTCACGTCTGAGTAGTCCTAATTGTCCAGTAGACATTCCGTGCCGAGGTAAATGTTTCCAGTGTTCGTATGCCACTTTAGTTTTATTATATTTAAGTGAATTACGGTCTAACTCTTTGAACCGTTCGACAATATCCTGATGAATATCACTACTAAAACTCGCGAGGATAGGGCGTTCTTGCATTACTGTATCAACCCTTGCGCTATACCACGCATATTTGAGCAAATCCGATAAAGAGTCACTGGCCTCTGACCAGACATTCGCAATTTCTACAATTGCAGCAAATCCTTCATTTTTTAAACGTTCCACCGAATGATTATAGGTGACGATATCTTGAAGCTTCTCTAATTCGCGTTCCCAAAGTTCAAGGATTTGCACTTGCTTTGTAAATGGAGATGATTTCAATCCATTATCACTTTCAAAACGGGTTTTTTCGTCAAGTTGAATTTTACTAATCACAGTCTGAAGGAGATGCGGATAATTGCTCTGGTATTCCTCAATAGTTACAATGAGTGACTTAAGTGTATCCAAATCCGGATTTGATGCAAGATACGGGACCACCTCTTCTGGCAATTCATTGTTTGTTACAGCTTCGTGCAATGCTGAAAGATACTTGACGATTTCTCTAAGTTGAGTCCAGTCCGAAGATTGTTCCTTCCAGCGCGTGCCGAACAATTTTTGTCCAAGTTCTTGTATCTTTTCAAGATGAGGGCGTTCTCGTTGTGCTTCAAGAATTGCGTCAACTATACGGAGTTGTGCATCTTGGGTTTTGGGCAGTTGTTGTGAGCATAAGCCTATTAGTTCATTTCGGGAACGCCGATATTTTCCCGAAAAAATACGCCACCGCTTATTTCCATAAGCCGCCAGCGTTTGTCTAATTTCCAGAACGTTTTGCTCCCATGCTTCAGGGATAAGGATATGGTCGTGTTCACTATGGAGTTCGCTCAACCGTTCTCCTGCGTTTAGCCCTCTATCTAAATCGTTCTTGTGTGTCTTCCATTCAGTTGACTGTACGGCAACCTCTGTTAAATCTGGTGCTTTCAACACATAATGTGCTGTACGAATGAAATCTGCGGTTTCTTCGCAAGTATTTGGTGCTGAAAGTTTGAAGTGCTGGGCAAGTTGTTCAGCAGAATTCTTGAGTTCTGTAACTGTTTTTTTTGCTTCTGCTATCGCTCGTTTAAGAGGCACTCCATCACTGGGAAGAAAATGCTTGCAACGACTTCCCCAGAATGGGTGGTTGACCGGTACTCCCATACGTTTGAGATGTGTTTGTAATTCTGTTGTGTACCCTAACCCTACTCTGAATTTAGATGCCATTTGTTGAAATTGGCGCAAATCCAAAGTTGGAATTTCCACACCCGCAAGCCGATTTCCTACGGCTAAAAGTTCACCAAATGCATCATAAGGTGTGATACCACTCTCACCAATAGGTGTGTTGATTGCCTCACAGTAGTCATTTAATCGGTTGCGGTTATCAAGTAGTAATTCCACTTCATCTTCAAGTTTTGTCACTCGTGGTTCGGAGACTTCAAGAGTGCGTTTGAGTTCATCAGCCACCGTTTTTTTGTTAATCTTATGGCTATGCAGTTCCAAGCATGCGTCCCCGAGACCTATCTTATCCAGATTACGTTTGACGACTTCTAAGGCCGCCATCTTTTCTGCAACAAACAGTACTCGTTTCTTTTTTACGATAGCTGCTGCAATTAGATTTGTAATAGTTTGGGATTTCCCTGTGCCGGGTGGGCCTTGGATAACAAGATTTTGTCCTTGACTCACATCGTGAATAGCCAGTGCTTGCGAGCTATCTGCATCAACTACATGATGTGTATTAGCCGGAGTTAGGTGTTTGTCAACGTTGGGAACGTTATCCTCAATGGAGGGTTTTGGTTCTCGAAATCCGTTTGATAGTACTGACTGCAATATTGGATGCTCAGTTAGAAGATTATCAGTCCAATTGTTAGCATCTAAATCGCAGTACATCAGAAACTTAGCAAACGAGAAAAAGCCGAGCGCAATTGCAGAAGTATCAACCGACCATCGCTCAATACCATTAATCGAATCACTTACAGCTTGAAAATAGTTTTGGATGTTGGATTGATCAAGGTCATCCGCTTCGGGGAGGTCTGGCAATTGGATGCGGAACTCGGCTTTTAGTTTTTCTTGAAGGGAAAGGTTCGTTCCAATCTCCTCTTCTGTGTATTGAACACGGAAGCTGGCACGGACACTGGTACGGTTGATCTCTACAGGGAGCAAGATTAGAGGGGCCCGACGCGGCTCTTCACTTGATTCAGATTCATACCATTCAAGCATGCCAAGCGCGAGATAGAGTGTGGTCACCCCCTGCTCTTCAATAGCCGTTCGCGCCGTATAATAAGTATTCAGCAAACGCTTCTGAAGTTCCGTTGGTGAATGGCTCGTTTGAAGTTTGTTATCAGTATACCGAGCAGAATCATTTTCTCCTTCATCATCTTCAAATAAAAGGACGTTATCTTCTTCAGATTCACGATTTGGTAGGAAAGACATTGCCTTCCGGCTTTGTACAAGGATTTGATAAATATCCGGTGGAGATTCATCACTAACTTCAATCCCTCGTGCTTTGAGAAGTTTGTAATTGATCAAAGGGTTACGTAGCCCTAAGTCAAGCAGTTCAGTTCGTGCTTCGTTTAATTTTTTCTCTATAGAATTCATGGCATTGACTTAATTTTATTTTTTTAGTGGAATTAACATTGAGATAAAACGGAACGGAAACATCTATATGCCTTCAAGTCATATAAAGTTACCATAGAATAAATCTAAAATCAACTGTTTTTATTCGCTGAGGACTTACGCAGTTGGATCATGAGTCCTTTCTTCCGTCTACGGGAATATGGTACTGAGATTTAGGGGGTAAATCAAGAAAGCTGTTAACGTTGATAGTCCTGATAAACAGTTCTTAAGAAGTCAACTCCGGCACTTCCAAATCTATTGCAAATTTTATCAGCAATATCCTTATGCCCTTTGTTGTACAGGATCCGGACGGTTTCTTTAATATCGTCTGCTTCGACTTGTAAATCCCATACAATACGCTGAGGGATTTTCAAATAGATTTCTCCGACTGCTTCTGGTGCATTTGGTGCATGCCTCAACAGTGCTTTGATAAGGCGTGATAAAACCATACCATACCCTGGAGCTTTGTCAATGTTCTCTATTGAACCTTTTACCCGCCCCAAAACTTCTGTATCTATGGTGTCAACCAGACCCAGCCATCCTAATAGAGGGCATGAAACTTCCTGATATACCGCTACAGCCTTGTTTTCGGAAAGCACTTGAAACAAAGCACGCCACGCAGGTATAACCTTTACTTTCACTTTATCAGATAGGTTGTCCGCGCGTCGAGAGAAAAAGTAGACCATAGCAGAAAGAAGGTTTGGATTGCCGCTGTGTATCAACTGATAAATGAGACTGGTTTTGTCGCCTAAACTCTCGCTGTCCTCTATCCACCCCGTACAGATGTGTCTGACGAGTCCATTCAGAACTTCTGGATCATCAAAGTGAGTGTTCAATGCTTTCCGGTAGTGTCCGTGCGCTTTGAGTAGCAAGTAAAACTCCTCGCGGACATTCGGGGGTAACAAATACCCAGAAAAAGCGGCTTGCCAGTGATCTTCATCACGCTGTGGGAAAATGTGATTTATGTTAAGGCGAACCCACTCTTCATCGAGATACGACAGATACGGTAGATAAAACCCAAGCGTATAAGAGAATTCAAGCGAGGATTCAATACTTCGATCTAATCTTTTGGTAAAATCCGCTCTGATGGCATAGGGCCATCGGCAATCTGTGGACTCAGACTCGCTGGTACAAGCGAACCGCCAGGCATAGTCTACCATTGCCGAAAATACCCTACCTCTGTCTGAATTAAGAACATCAGTGGGAAGATTATCAAGGGTAGAAACGCTCTGCTGTGCCTTATCTACGAGAATCAAGAGAATCTCTTCAGCAAGCGGCAAGAGACGTGCTGTGAGTGTATTTGCAAGTCCGCGTCCTTCAAGCACATGCATCCCGATATCTTCTTCCGTGTAACCCTTTAAATAAGCAGCGATCTCAATATTTGACATCGCTGAAAGTTCTTCAGGGGTTATAGGTTTCACGGGCCCGATTGCTCCGGACTTCGGCATAGTTGCGGCGTTTCCTTTATTGGCTGCTTCAACATTCGCTTTGTGGAGCTGATCGTATTTTTGGTAAGCGGCGGCAACCTTTTCGTTATCAGTGTCCAAAAGCAGAGAGAGCCATTTTCGTCTACTTGCCACAGTAACTCTTGAGGTTAGCAGTGTGTTGCTTCTATCCATTGTAATACCTTCAAAATATCCCTTACCCCTCCATCAATCTCTCGTGCAATATATGCTAAAAGACTTACCCTCGTTTCTAAGCTTTGATGTTGTAAGATTCGGATCCCATCCAGATAATAGGCGGCTATTTCGGGACCAATCAATTTCAGCCCTTGGTAAATGGCATGTTGCCGAGCATTTAACTCTGGGACACCGCTCGTGACTTGGCTCGGTGGCTGCGATGAGTCCTGTTCATCGCCAAACCCGTCGTTCATTCTGCTTTCACCTCCTTGCTCAAAAACTTCACAATCACATATTCAGGACTTACGCAAAATCCATTTTTATAGAAGGATTTTTCAGTTGTTGCCGTAGATATTCAGAAAACATTCCATGTTTGACTTGATAAAGGGTTTGACCGGTTTCGTATGCTTGACGCATCAACCGAACCCACACTGAA
>JAJDXV010000174.1 GCA_022823085.1 Candidatus Poribacteria bacterium | reverse complement strand
ACAGAAGGAGTAAATTTTATACGACTTACGCATATCGCTCTTTTGTACCACAATCTGTTAGATTGTGACACCAGAACGCTGTGTTTTCAGAAGAATTTCATCTAACAGAGCCACCTATAGCCAAAAGTGCGTAAGTCCTATTTTATACGAATAAATCCCGGACGCAACACTGAAACCCTTCAATTACATCGCCACCCTCAAGGATGTCATCTCCACGCAAAACAGTCATATCTTCAGAAGACCGATACACTTCTACGGTTTCACGACGCGGGTTCACAACCCACACCATTGCACATCCTGCATTTAACCATTCATCCACTTTTTCTGCGACTTCAGTATAAGTATCCCCTGGGGAGATAACTTCAACCGCAAGATCGGGCGCGCCTTCCCAATATCCCTTGGAAATACCGCGTTCATCAATTGTGGCTTGACGAACAAACGCAGCATCCGGTGCCCGCACAGTGTCTGGATTTTGGGCAATCTTGAATCCTGTTTCGGCACCACAGACATAGCCTAATTTATGTTTTTCAACATACGCGTCGAGATGTCTTCCAATTTTAGCGGATCGGATCCCGTGTTCAAACCCAGCGGGTGGCATTTTACGCATGACGCCTTTCACCAATTCATACCGATACCCGTCATCAGGCTGTTTCCACAGATCCTCAGCTGTTAAGAGCGTAGGTTGGGTAGATGGCAATTTTGATCGGTTCTGTTGTATTTCTGCCATTTCGTTTTCCTTGTTTTGCTTGTATGAAATCAATAGGGGGCGTGTTGCTTGGTCTTCATATCAGTTAATTTTAATCTATCTGATCTTTTTTAGCAAAGGAAAAATTCAACCTATCTGCATGAATCCTTGACGGTATCCAGCCGGACAACGACGCAAACATGCTAAAGTGGCATTCTAAAATGCGCGCAGGACTTTTGCCACTAAACGCTGTTTGAATTCGGAGGCATTTGGGTCGCCGAGGATAATGAAAAAGTCGGTCCCAGCATATCCAGAGCGGCGCAGCGCGAAATAGATATTAATACCTTCTACTTGCCAGATTAACCGACTGCCGAGACTTAAAGCCGGACTGAAATCATAGGCGAGGGTCAGAATCTGTTGGTAGCGTCTTTCAAAATGCCATTGGATACTGGAGGAGAGTCCTGCGGTAAAGTCATGGACACGGAGATTCAGGTCTCCGCTAATGCGGTGAATTCGATTATCTGCCTGTTCACCGCCTGTGTAGCCGACACTGACGTTGTTAAACTTATCCGAGTCACGTATGCTTAATCGGACATTAAAAACACTATCGGTGAATTCTTCAAATCGTCCGCCATCCCAACTCATAGAAAGTCCATAATCACTATGTGTCAAGAGTCGTAAAAAGGTAGAGACATTACGCCGAAAGACCTCACCTTCATAGGTGTTAGAAGCTAACGCGCCAGCCCAAAAATTGACACTTCGGATAAATCCCTCGCGCCATTCGTTTTTAATGGATCCTTGTAAATACCCACCACGGTATCCAGTGAAAGGATGAAAGCCGAGTCTATTGACGAAATCTGGATCAATAAAAAACGCTGCTATTTCCGGTTCAAAAAGCGATCCATTGTATCTTAAACTGACATTTCCTTCTCTTCCATCTGATTCCCCCGTCCAACTTTGCGTAAGCGTTGATGCCGCCGAAATCTTATTGTGTCGTACATCTCCTGAAAAATGAGTTACGTTATTTGCTTCGCTGTCACGGCGATGGTGCGAAAGGAATGCAGTGCTGATACTGGATGTCGCCGTTAACGATCGTGAAGCTTGAAGGATAAGGTTCTGGTTGTTCCGATGATAGGCACCTAAGGTGCCGACGGAGGTGTTTTTCCCGATTTTCCCAAAGAGTTTAAGCCCTCCGTCCATATCCACTATCCGCCGCGAATGGAGAAGCCCTCCAACGTTGTAGACATTGCCGCCCTCGGAAAAGAAAGGACGCCGGTCCTCCACGTAGCGTTCGCCGTAGGAGAAATCGATGCCTTCCACGGCTTGTTCAATGTTATCAAAATCTGGGTTAGCAGTGCCGATAAGCCGTAGTTGCTGCGTAACTTCATAACGCAGATCCGCACCGCCGCGGGCAGTATATTCCCTTTCGTCGGTTTCCGTTTCACTGATGCCGCCGATAAGATAAGGGAGCAGCTTTAATTCACGCTTTCGCTGCGGTGGTAGCACGTCGATCCAGTGTCCATCGTTTTCACGGAACTCTTGAACCCCTAAATTACACCACCATGAACGTTCACCGGTTCGTTGTTGAAACCTATCAAGGTTGATTCCCATACGAACGGGTTCTGTTGTGTCTGGGTAATCCAGCATCTGCCACGGGATTTCCATCTCTACAACCCATCCATCTTCAACAATCTGTGCAGCGGTTTTCCATAATCCGATCCATTCACTTTTTTCTGCACGTCCGGTGGCGAGATGTGCATATTTCGTGCCGAGTGGGTTTACGATAAAGAAATTTCTGTCAGAAAACTGATGTGTGTGGAACGGATCAAGACTGAAAGAAACCCAGTCCTCTCCACTGATTCTGGTTTGGTTTTTAACTTGGCGTGCCACGATTTTATCAGGCGTATCATCGTAGAGATAAAGCCCAACGTAAATGGCTTCGTCGGTGTAAACGAGCCAACCAACGGATTGATTCTTTGCTGGTTTTCCGGTGCGTTCATCGGTGAAGCCGATAGTCTGCGGCGCATCTTGCCAACAAAGGTCATTAAGGATACCATCAATGGTCGGAGGTTGTTCAGTTTTAACTGCACGGAGTTCTTTTTTTACGGTTTGTGGGTTTTCATCTGCCCAAGTTTGTAGGTTTGTGATTAGTATAAATGGTAGTGTGATGGACATTACTATTGCCTGAATTTTTGGCAGTTTCATTGGTTGGTTTCCTCCACGATTAGCACGCTTTTATAGTAAAACCCGTAATTAATGTAGGTCTATTTGTTTAGATTTGATGTAATATCCATCTTAATATTCAATAGATTGCAATATTTATGCCAATATCAACGCTTGAAATAGACGCAATCCAGAAGGAATGCCTGCCAAATTGGCACATCTTTGAAAAAGGTGTGCGTTTAGCAGTCAATTTGACTTGCTAAGGAAAAATTTACTAACCCTCGGTGCGGAGAGCATCAACAGGTAAAAGCCGTGCTGCTCGTATCGCAGGATAGACACCGAAACCTACACCTATCGCAATCGAGAAGATAACAGAAGTCAGTATCCACGGCAAAGATAACACCACAGGCCACGTCTCTACAACCGGCACAATCCGTACCGCAAGCCGTGACATCCCGTGCGCCGCACCCCAACCGCCTATAATGCCAAGTATCCCACCACACAAACAGAGACAAATAGATTCCGACAAGAACTGATAGAAAATGTCAGTCTGTTTCGCACCCACCGATTTCCGTAAACCGATCTCTCGCGTCTTTTCACCCACAGAGACGAGGCATATATTCATGATGCCGATACCACTGACAAACAGCGAGAAACCAGCGATGCTGCCTAAGGCAATTTTTATGACCTTTTGGATGTGCTCCAGCCGATGGAACGTCAGTTGCGGTACATAGTACCCGATAAAATCATCTTGTCCCCGATGCCTTCTACGCAGGGTATCCTTAGCAGAGGCAACAATACTGTTAAAATCGGCACCCTTTTGAAAAAAGACAATCAAGTGTTCAACGTGGTTTATGCCTTCAAGCCGTTGTTGATAGGTTGTCAACGGGAGACAGATAGCATCATCCAAGCAATAAACCCACGTGAGACTGCGACCTTTGGGTTTCATTACCCCTACAACCCGCATCCGTAATGGCGTTCGCCAATGATACCGGACCTTTACCTCTTGACCGATCGGAGAGGCTTCTCCAAACAGATCGGTAGCCGCACCGGACCCCAAAACGCAGACCTGCGCTGCGGTCTCTACATCGTTTTCGGTGAGAAATCTGCCAGCTTGTAGTTCCCAGCCCATGCCGCGAGCATAGTCCGCAGTAGAAGCTTCTAAAAGTGCCCTGGTTTGACTCCCGTCTTGACTGGTAACCAAGATTTCATAATTTTCATGATTCGGCAAGACATATAGGACCTCAGGGCATTCTGCCTCAATGGCATAAGCGTCCTCAACGGTGTATCGTTCGGTGGTGCGCCGAGGGCGTCCACGTTTGAAGGTGGACATGCGCGTCCAGAGCGTGAGCTGATTGGCACCGCCAAGTTTTTCGATGTCTTCGACGAGGATCCTTTTCGCACCATCGCCGATAGCGACCATGCACAAGACCCCTGCAATCCCGATGAAGATGCCGAGGATAGACAATCCTGCCCGGAGCTTATTTTCCAAGAGCGGTTTTACACCCGCGGTGATAGCATCAAGAAGTTTCATCGCCTTCTGACTTCTGTCCGAGAGCCTTCAAAAACTCTGGATCCTCCTTGACATCCGAAAATTCAGGGGTCTCAAGGAAAGTCGGATAGTAGGAATCCTGATAATTGTAGGAATCTACTATATAATCATCCTGAGCGATCTTCAAATGATGTAAAGTCTTTTCTCGATCCTTCTCGGATGCCCAGATGCTTACAGCAAGTTGGAAGTGACCGTAATGGTTCTTATTTTCCAAATCGATGGAAATTTGTAACACATCTCTTGCTTCACTATACTTCTTCGACCATAACAGACAACAACCGACATCGTGAGCAGCCCAAATAAGGTCGTTGACATTTACCGGATAACCGGCGTTCCGTTTTTCTACTTCCCCTTCGATAAATGTCCTTGTATCCGTCCAGACATCATCGAAACGGTCCCAATCTCCCTTTTTGCTATACAACAGCAGTCGATTTGTTCTCACAGCCAACCAGAATCGAAAATAATAGTTCTGTCTTTGATCCGTGTTAGCACGTTCCAACTTTTCTATTCCGAGAAGGGACGCATCAAGCCGATCATAAGACCGTAAGATTTCTGCCCCGATTTGCAGGAAATCGCAGCGGCTGTAACCACTCACTTCAGGCTTCTCTAAGCGTTTGGATGCCTCATTATAAAGGTTGATCCAGTCATCAATACGACCTTCCGCTTTCCAACATCTTGCAGGGGTCAGATCGCAAATAACCCGCAACACATGTTTTTCTGAATGCTGGCATGCCCAACGGTAAAGACGCGTCTGCGCCTCAATAGATTCTCGGTTTCTTCCCAGAACCGCGAAAGTATTGATTAACGCTCTATGCGACCAGAAACGCTCCTTATCATCCGGCAGGTCCTCCATATACCTATAGAGCAGAGATAACCGTTTTTCCATTCCGAGTTTGCCCATACACGGGTATATATCATCAATCACGAGATGTGCCAACTCAGGTGTGATGTCGCCCTTAAGCGCATCTTCAATCTCGATGGACGCCTCCTTAAGAATATCCGCTCTTGACGCGGGGTCAGATTTGACTTGTTCCATGAATGCATCGAACTTGTTCCGAAGTTGCTCTAATTGACGCATGATATTCTCCTTCAGATTATCTGATAGTTGTAAATGACCAAAGAACTCTTGATCCAAGAATTCCGGATCTGTTTGCAGACGCTTTCGCGCGCGTTGGAGTCTACTCGTAATTGTGTGCACCGACACTCCCATGAATTTCCCGATCTCTTTCGTTGACATTTCGTCGAGATAGTAGAGTGTTACAACCGTGCGTTCATTCTCCGGCAGTTTTTCCAGCAGCTTTTGCACAAGTTCATGGCAATATTCGGTGCTCTTTGCCAGCCGCTGTTCGGAGATATGGTATGTATAGGAGGATTTCTCGATCTCTTCTGGACGTGTATCCTCCAAGGATTGTGTCACAAGTGTCTGATCTTGTTGCCTGTTTTGTTTTCGTATCCAATCAATACAAAGCCGATTTGCGATGACATGGAGCCAACCAGCGAATTGATTCGGACGCTTGAGTGTCGGAAGTTTCTTGTATGCCCTCAAGAAAGTGTCTTGCATAATTTCTTCCGCATAGTGAAAATCGTGGATCTTCCGCCATGCTAAGGCATGGACGCTCTTTTGGTACCTGTTCACCAAGATACCGAACGCAGCGTCATCGCCGGATAAAATTCTGCGGATGAGTTGAACATCGTCTTCTCTTTCCAAAAGATGCCTCCTTCGTGTAGCGGTCTGCGAAAAGGATAAATACAAAATTCGGCAACAGATGTCTGGTTCACACCTTCTACAATTAAAGACGAAATGCTCAGCAAAAAACGTGCATCAGAGAAAAAATTTTAAATTTAACGCGAATCCCAATAGTAAAACCCAACAATCCAAACGCTATAGGCGTAAGAATATGTTGGGTTTCACTTGGAAAATCATCTTCTTTACGAGGTCTCAAATCTCGTCTATTTTGTGTGTCTCGTTCCGAGAACTATTCTGTCGCACTATAATAAATGGCATTAAAGAGCAACTTGAAAGTGCCATAAGATTGCCCGCGATGCTGCGGTTTGAACCCAAAAAGAATGACGCGGCCATCGCCCAACGATGTTTCCAATAGCGCAACTTTCTGACGAATCCGTTTTTCGCCTTCGAGCCACCCGCTCATCAACGGATTGAATTCGGGGTACGTCGCCACAGCTTTAGCATCGCCGCGAACGCCATCAAAAACAGGTCCCGATTTAAACATGATTGCCATCTCGCTGTCTAACCCGTATCCGATCGGATGCCTTGTGTCTATCCGAACACGCAGTAATGAACCGGGACAGAAAAACGCGTCTTCGTTCGGTTGATTATTTTTTTCTACGACATTGACGATCCCTTTTTCTCCAAGTCCGAAATATTTCAGAGGGAGTTCTGTCGCACGGTTCAAACAGATAAGCGTACCCCCCTCTTCCACGAACCGACGTAAATTCGCCAAGCCTTCAGTACCGATACCACCGGTGTATTCTGGCGGTAATTTCCCTGCCGCATGTCCGTTAAGGATACCGGAGGCACCAAAATCCGGCAGAATTATCGCATCGTACCGCGCCTGCAAATCGCCTGCACGAATTTCTGAATTCGTGAGACTATTATAGGCGAACCTGTGTGAATCTAAGACCCAGCGCGTCCACCCTTCATCCATGTTTGCTGTCCACGGTTTGTAGAGACCGAGACGCGGTGCACGCAGACTTGTGAATCTCCGATGGATCATCTCTTCGTCGAGAGATGCATCAGCGTGGATATGGATACCAAATTCCGATGCGAGTGCCGCCATCTCTTCGATCTCCTGAACGGGTGGTTCTACTGTCTGTATTAAAATAGTCCCACTCGGCAACGTCTTACCTGCGATCTCTACATCGCGTCCCGCCCAATAAAGTCTATATTTCGGACTGTTATCTGCAAGCCTCGCGTTGAACAGACGATTGAGGAAAATCGCTTCGACATTCGTTCGGTTCTCAAACAGATAGCCTGTCGGTTCAGAGGCACCGTCGAGTGTGCCTCGTATCGCTGGCAGCATCGGCAGCTGCCTCAAATCCGCTTCAAACGGATGTACAACCGCGATCGTTCTCACACCCATCTGTAGCGGTAGTGTCCAACCCGCGATATCATACGGACGTTCCGGTGGTGATTCCGGGGATGGACGGCGTTCCGGGTAACGCTGCACCTCCAGCAGATCCTTCGCGTGTGCACGAAACGGTTGCGACATTAAAACGACATAGGTATCCGCAGGATATTCTACACCATCAGCGGTAAACGGCGCATTCGCCTGATGAATCTGTACGCCACCACGTTTTAGGATGTCCAACATCTTCAGTGTCGTGTGAATATCGCGTTGGTGCGTCGGGATCAAAAACGCGCGAGGCGGTTCCTCTTGGCCCTTTGCGATTGCGTCGAGTCCCATCTTGTAAAAGTTCGTTTTCAACAGGACGCGGTTCTCAGCGACGAAACCGAGAATCGAGTGTGATGCCGCTTTCTCGTAGTCTACAATATCCCGTAATCGCCACCACCCCCCGGGCCACGGTTCAGGGAAGTTGGTGCGCAGCGCATACTGATCAAGCCCGCGCCGATAGCCTCTTAAGGTATGGTGCGGTTGAAAAATCGGCGTTGCGATTTCCACACGTGCCGCTTCCGTTAATATGCCTACCATATTGTGGCGATACGGCACTGTCCGAAATCCGCCGTGCCACCATGTATCGTAGACGGCACTTGAAAGCACGCCTGTTAAGCCTTCGCTCGTCAAATCGAAGGCAAGTTGCGCACCTATAAGCGAAAGCGTCCGTTGTAGCAGCGGCGGGATGTTCGGGTTAACAGGCTCGAAATATGGCGGAATCACGAAGCGCGGACCCCGATAACTCATCTCATGCACATCGTAGACAACTTCTGGAAACCACTCCTCATAAAGCACGCGTGTCAGCAGCTGCGTCTCCACCTGTGTCAACATGAACCAGTCGCGATTGTTATCGTGTCCCGTATACTTATGATACAGCCACGGGATTTCCGAACCTTCATAAGGGGTACCAACGGTGCGATTATACCAATCCACCACAATGTCCAAGCCGTCAGGATTCGCCGAAGGAATCAGCAGGATTATTACATTCTCAAGGATCTCTTTGATTTCGGGGGTCTCTTCTGTCGCGAATTGATAAACAAGTTCCATGGACATCTGTGAGGAAGCGATCTCTGTCGAGTGGAGATTACAATTGATCAGCACAACCGCTTTACCTTCTTCAACGAGCGCATCCAGCTCCTCACGACTTTTACTCGCTGTTGCTAACTCCCGCTGAATCTCCTGATAACGTGCCAGATTCTCCAAGTTCTCCGATGCCGAAATCAGCAACATCAAAAGATCGTTCCCTTCAGTCGTTTTACCGAGTTCATCCACCAAAACCCGATCCGAGTTCGCCGCGACGTGGCGCATATAATCAGACACCGTTTGCCAGCCGGCTACCTGATAATCCGAACCGACCCGAAAACCGAGTACTGCTTCCGGGGTCATAAGTTGGGCGTATGTTGGTCCTTGTAGCGAAATCACACAGAAAATCAACATACCGAGAGCGCACCATAGTGTTGGCACTCTGATTTCTCGCACATCCCTTTTTCGCTCGTGAAATAGAGATAGGCAGTTGATGTAAAGAGATCGAAAAAAATCCATTAAAATAGCTCCCCTTTTATAAACGCGAATTGCTGAGTTTATTTGTCGTTAGTATAACCAAAACCGATTGACCTGTCAACCGCATTCAGAACCAAATCTATACTTGACTTTTTTCAAATTATGTGGTATTTTTATAGGGAAGTGTTTCTAAAGTTACAATGTGCCGTGGCGTGCAACAGCAAGAATATGCTGCAAAGCGCGAACCTAATATTCAGAGATTCATGCTACAAAAACGTTTTTGTAGCTATAAAAAAATCGGGAGGAAACGGGAGAAAATGAAAAAGGTTGTCATCATTCCACTACTCGTTCTCTTGCTCGCGAGTTTTGGCTGTGAAACGAAACAGAAGGGACCCAGCAACTTAACCGTGGGTAGGAGCAAATTAATTGAAAGCGGAAACGCGTTGGAAGCCGTTGGACATCTTGAAAAAGCAGAACAGGAAGAAGTTAATAAACTCGAACCCCGCGCCTTGCTTCTTATCGCGTATTCTTATGGAATCTCCACAGGAGATGCCGACCGGTCCGGGAATGCGGCTAAATTCAAAAGTGAGCGGGCGCAACGGATTGAAGCACTCACAGAGGCTGAGATGAAGAGCATCCTACAGGTGCTTGATGACAGGCGTTCGCAGGTACGAAAAGCCGGTTTACAAATCCTCGTCGATAAGGGACACGATGCCGCAGTCTTAATTCTCGATAGCCTCACAAAAGGGAGATACCCAGCACTTCACGACGATTTTACACAGTGGATGTTGGCTGACATAGGGACTGATGCGTTAGAACTTGTTTTAGCCAAACTCACCGATGAAGCTACCTCACCGGCTCTCAAAAGTAAACTTGTGCATGTATTGGCTGAAATCGGAGACGCGAAAGCCGTAGATGCTTTGAAATCCCTCCATACCGAAACCTCAGAACCTGGATTAGCAATGGAGATTAGCACAACACTCTATCAACTCGGTGAAGATTCGTATAAAAACGACATTATCGCCGGTGTAACCCATGATGATGTTGCTGTCCGACGCGCCGCTGCAAAAGCGATGGTCAATATCAAAAATATATCGACCAAAACGCTCGTCGCAGGGCTGAAAGATACAGACTCTGAAGTCGTTACAGCACTTGTGGAGGCACTCGCTGTTCACAAAGATGCCACCGCTGTCGATGGACTCGTCGATGTCCTCACCAGTGATGTACTAAATAAAAATCCTAAACAGGCCGCGATTAATACGCTTGATATTTATGGACAGGAAAAACTCGCCAGAGGTTTGGCGAGCCGCATTACAACGCTCATTATCGGTGGAACTGTTAGCGACGCGGATAACCGTTTGCATCTTGTACAACTTCTGCGGAAAGAACCGTTTAAGAAACAGATCAAGGCGATAAAGTCAATTGACGACCTCGCCTTCAAGTTGTATGACTACCACGAGAAGAAGGAAGAAAGCACACTCGTCAAAACTACACTTAAACAACTCCTTGATGAACTACAGTAATGCTTGATGAACAAAGGCATCTTCATGTGCTCAGGGTCATTCAATTGTCCATTTCCCGATCGAATTTCCACCGCCAGGACCGGTAGGTTCGGTTTCCTAACCGAACCGGATCGTTAAAAAAAGACGTGAAACCCAATAATTTCTTAAAATTGAATGCCCCTGTTCATGTGCTGCAATATTGTTGACATAAAAACGTATTTATTTTAAAATAAACGTTGCATCTGTACTCACTGTTTCGGTTGTCTCTGTTCACAAAATGCGCGAGTATCTATAATCGGAAGCCCATGGGTGTCTCCGAAGTTTCAGAGATGAGCAAGCGAAGTCCTAAATTAAGGCTGCCGAACCACGTCAAGAAGGGTTCGCGGTCTATTTTGTCATAGGTTTATGTGTGATGCGAGATACCGACAGGTGAGTCTAACTGAGATTTTAGGAGGAAAAGGTAAACAGAACATGAAAAAATCTTTGATGATATTACTGCTTATAGGAATTGTGAGCTTCGGCTGTCAGCAGAAACAGGTCATCACCCAACTCGAAGTCGGTAGGAAAAAATTGCTAGACGCTGGACTCACGATGGAAGCCGTTGAACACCTTGAACGCGCCGAAGTAGAAGAGGTGAACAAAGTTGAACCCCGTGCACTCTTGGTTATCGCCTACGGCCACGCCATTTCAACGGGTGCCGCAAAAGTCTATAAGGTGGAACCCAGATTCCAGAGTGAGCGCGACCGCCGTATCAGTCAATTAGGTGAGTTTGAAATCAAAAAAATCATAGATATCCTCGGTGAACGCCACAGGGTACAGAAAGATGCCGTACAAGCCCTTGTTGATCACGGCGCATCCGCTGTGCCTTTTGTGCTCGAGAACCTCGTCAAGAACCGATATACGGGGGCACACGACGATTTCTTTGAAATCTTGAAACAGGTCGGAGGCGACGGCGTTGACACAATCCTGGAAACCGTCCGCGACACTGCAACACCAATCCCTGTTAAGGTGAAATTGATTCGCACCGTCGGAGAGATTGGAGACGCAAAGGCTACCGTAGGTTTAGAGCAACTCCACAATTCAATCGGGGACGAAGGCTTGAAGATGGAGGTAGATACCGCTCTATATCTGCTCGGAAACCCAGAGTATAAAGAGAAGATCGTTACAGGTTTAAGCGATGCGAATGTTGTTGTCCGTCGAGCCGCCGCAAAAGCCTTGGTATCCCTGAATGACGTGTCAACAGCCAAAATTGTTGAGGCACTCAAAGACACCGATAATACCGTCCGTATGGATGCCGCAAAAGCACTACAGAAATACCCTGACGCCAGTGCTGTCGACAATCTCGTCGCAATCCTGAACAGCGGTGCTAACTCCGAAACGCAGCAAGCCGCTAAAACAAAGCAAGCCGCTATGGATACTTTGAACCTCTATGCGGAAAAAGGAATGGCCGATGGACTGGCTGCGCGTTTCGTAGAATTGTTGAGCAACTCCCAAGTCAACGACCACGATAACAGGCTCCGGATGGTGCAACTGCTTAAAAAACCTGTACTGATCAAGCAAATTGAAGGCGCAGACCAGTACGACAATCTACCGCATAAAATTTACCAGGTCTACGAAGCTGAAACCAACGATATGGTGAAAGATGAACTCATTAAACTACTCGGTGTAATTGAGCAAGACAATGGCGATGTAATTGAATGAGACGGTGGCGATCTTGCCTTAGAAAATTGAGGAATGGGTTCTTATGGTTTTCGCTGGAATTCTGAGGTTTTGTCAGGCCTGATTTACCTGACAGTGGAAGGAGATTCTAACGATGCAGGATTATCCAACCGATGTTAAAATTACCAAAATTGAGCAGGTTACCATCGAAATTGACCAACCTGCAATCGGTTGCAACTCCGGTGCTAAGGAGATAAAACAGCCTGATCCGAACGGAAAGTGGCGCGAACGCATTATCCGTATCTATACCAACGACGGGACACTCGGATGGGGCGCTGGCAGTTGGGCAACAACGACCGCTGAGGAAGCCAGCGGTGTGCTCAATCAAAATCCTTTCGACCTCTTAAATCCTGAAGACGGCGTTGTAGCGGAATTTCGCGGACTCGAAAATGCTTTGTGGGATACAATCGGCAAAATCCTCGGTAAACCCGCCTATCAACTCATCGGGAACGATGTCTTTTCAAACGGGTTGCCCGCTTATGACAGCACGATCTATTTCAACGATCTCCTTTATGAAACGAAAACCGAAGGGATCAAACGAATTGAGAACGATGTCAAAAATAGCCTCGCGAACGGGTTTACCGCCTGCAAGATGAAAATCGGACGCGGCAACCATCTCATGGAACGCTCAGCCGGCTTAAAACGTGATATTGAACTCGTACAACTTGCACGTAGCACGGCAGGTGAAGAATTCAACATCCTCGTCGATGCAAACAACGCTTATACCTACGACGAAGTGATTACGTTCCTAAATGAAACGAGCGATTGCAACGTGTTTTGGATAGAGGAGATGTTTGAAGAAGACGTTGAACTTTATCGCAACCTAAAGGCTTTCATCCAAGAAAAGGGGTTAAAGACTTTAATCGCTGACGGTGAGACGCGGACCCGCGCACCACTCGAGTTCTACGACCCGTTCTTTGAAGCTGGAGTGATTGATGTTATCCAGCACGATATGAAAGGATTAGGGGTTACCGGTTGGCGACGGCTCGCTGATATGGCAGCTACCCACAACGTCAAATGTGCACCACACAACTGGGGGTCTCTGCTCGGCTTCTTTCTTAGTCTCCAATTCGCAAAGACAATTCCGCACTTCCTCTACGGCGAAGTCGCAACCCTCACCAGTGATGTCATTGATACCTCTGGCTACGGTTTTACCGATGGCACGTTCACAGTCCCGGAGACGCCTGGACTCGGCTTAGAACTCAATCAAGACGTTTACGATGCTAAATACGCCGGAAAAGAGGATTGGCAGCTCTCATGAAAAAGATTCTCGTCGCAATGAGCGGTGGCGTGGACAGTTCCGTCACTGCCGCCATGATGGTTGAGGCAGGCTATGATGTCACCGGCATCACCATGCGCCTCGGTGCCCCCGATACCATTGAAGTGGAACCGGAACGTCCTAACTGCTGTTCGCTTGAGGGCATTGAGGACGCACGCCGTGTCGCCACGCAACTTGACATTCCCTTCTACGGCGTGAACTACGAGGACATTTTCCGTGAACAGATCATCGACTACTTTGTAGACGAATACCTTATCGGCAGGACACCGAGTCCCTGTATGGTCTGTAATCGCGAACTCAAGTTCGGTAAACTCCTTGACCTCGCGAAAACTTTGGAATGCGATGCCATCGCCACCGGACACTATGCCCGTATTGAGAAACATCCAGAAACCGGACGCTATCTCTTACGCAAAGCACTTGATGCCAGCAAAGACCAGTCCTATTTCCTCGCCGCACTTACACAGGAACAATTACAGCGCGCTATGATGCCACTCGGTGAATACACGAAAACCGAAGTACGAGACCTCGCTCGCAAGTACCAATTACGCACCGCTGAAAAGATCGAAAGCCAAGAGCTCTGCTTCGTTGCTGATACCAACTATAGACGTTTCTTACAAGACAGAGTGCCTGAGAAAATTGAAGGCGGCGATATCGTGGACGAAAAAGGTCATGTTCTCGGGAAGCATGACGGCATAGCGTTTTATACCGTCGGGCAACGGCGCGGGTTGGGCATCGCAGTCGGAAAACCGCTCTATGTAACGCAGATCAACGCAGCGAACAACACTGTCGTTGTCGGCGAATCCGACGCGCTCTTTGAGGACACGATGCACGTCGAACGCATCAATCTTATTGCGATTGAGAAACTAACAGAACCGATCCGAGCACACGTCAAAATCCGATCCCGTGATGAGGGGGGTCCCGCAACTATCACCGCTATCAGCGACACGGAGGCAGTCGTGAAATTTGACGAACCCCGCCGCGCAATTACACCCGGGCAAGCGACTGTCTTTTACGATGGCGAATACGTCCTCGGCGGCGGTTGGATCGTAGCGGCTCGCGATACCACAAGCATTCAATAAATGAAAGCAAGACTGCTCTGCCTTCTCGGTCCCACAGCCGTCGGTAAAACAGAGATAGCGATTCAACTTGCACAGCATCTCAATGCCGAGATTATCTCTGTCGATTCCCGGCAAATCTACCGACAGATGGACATCGGCACCGCAAAACCGACTCCCGATGAACAACAAGCAGCACGGCACCACCTCATAGATTGCGTGGACATTTCCCAAACCTTCTCCGTTGCCGATTATCAATCCCTTGCAGACACAGCAATCGCCGACATCCAGAACAGAGGCAAACAGGTGCTACTTGTTGGCGGTGCTGGTCTCTATTTTCGAGCAGTTGTTGACGGTTTGTTTGAGGGACCGGGGGCGGATGCTGCATTCCGAGAACAACTTGAGCAAGAGGCAGCACAACACGGGGTCAATGTCCTCCACGAACGCCTCCGTGCATGTGATCCAACATCTGCGGAACGGATTCATCCCAACAACGTCGTCCGTGTTATCCGTGCTTTAGAAGTCTATGAATTGACGGGAACTCCGATGTCCGAGCATCAGCAACAGTGGCAACACCAGAACCAGCGGTACCCTTTCATTGCCTTCTGTCTGACGATGCCGCGGGCACTACTCTATAGCCGTATTGAACAGCGTGTGGATGTGATGCTTGCAAACGGGTTAGCTGCCGAAGTGGAGTCTCTATTAGCAGCCGGTTATGCGCGTGATAGTATCGCACTCCGAAGTTTCGGTTACAAAGAGTTGATCGCCTATCTTGATGGAAAATGTACATACCTCGAAGCCGTTGCGCAGCTGAAGCAGAACACCCGTCGTTTCGCAAAAAGACAACTAACGTGGTTCCGTAAGGATACCCGCATTCAATGGATAGATCGGAACTCGACACCAGATATTGTTACGCATCTGTTAGAAAAAATTGGGGATATATAAGCAGGTTACAGTTGTTGGTTATCGGATGCTGAAAACTGGGATTCGCTGTTGATTTCATCAACCAGATATAATACCATTTCTAAAAGTTTGTATTGCATTAACCCTACACCGTCCACCCGGACCCGGTAGGTTCGGTTTCCTAACCGAACCGGGCATAACTGAAAGATGATGGCACTTTTAAGAGGAATCATCAATTAGATTTGGTATAATACAATATTTGTTTATACGCTTCGCGGAGAGGAGGGAAAAATGAGACGTTTTTGGACGCAAGGTCCCGTCAACGCCCAGGAGCACTACGTTGTTTCACGTTCTGATGAGATCGCTGATTTCATCAAACGCGTTGGCGAGGGACGCTATGTTGTGCTCTTCGCGCCCCGCCAAACGGGCAAAACTACTTTCTTTCAAGATGCCTTAGCAGTGCTTGTAGCCGATTCTATCACTGAACAGACTGCGGACTATTTCCCAATTCAACTGAACTTTGACGTCTATAAGAACACTTCTGTTACCGATTTTTATGACAACCTTTACCACGATATTTGCGAAGAAATTGAGCACTTGTTCCAGCGACGTGACGGTACGCCTCCTGAGGCTTTAATCCAATTGTTGGCGGATACCCAACTAACGAACCCACATGCAATGAGAAGGTTTTTCAGACACCTTGATCGGCTGCTAACACCCCAGAAATTCGTCTTAATTATTGATGAGTTTGATGGCATCCCGCAGGTTGCGTTGAGTGATTTTCTTCATACGCTCCGTCATATCTACATTGCTGGCAAGCCGCGGTGCCCACACAGCGTTGGCATCATCGGTGTCAAAAGTATTGCCCAGCTCAACTATGATCGATCTATCTCACCTTTCAATATCCAAGACGAGTTCCATCTGCCTAACTTTACCCTCGAACAGATACGCGAGCTGCTTGGGCAATATACGGACGAAGTCGGACAAGTTTTCGCCCCAGAAGTTGTAGCAGCTATTCATAAACAGACTGCCGGGCAACCTGTCCTTGTCAACCGATTCGCACAGATTCTCACCGAGGAATTGGACATTCCGAAAAGTGAACCCCTTACGATGGCGCACTTTTCGGAGGCTCATACACAACTTCTACATGATCGAAACACCAATATTGAGCATCTCACAACCAATATTCGTAGGAATCCGCGTTTTGAAAGTGTTCTGATGCGAATTATGGAACGTGATGAAGGCGTAGACTTCAACATGGACGATGACATCATCAATGAACTTGCTACGTATGGGGTTATCAAAAAATCTACTGATGGTATGTGTGAGATTCTCAATCCGATTTATCTCTACCGTATCCTAAGGACCTTTAAACCGATAGTGAATGGTTTAGAAGACCAGTACGTTCCTGGAGGCGGCCCTGAGGAATTTCTCAATTATATCACACCTGCTGGATATATTGAGATGGAATCATTACTTGATAATTTCCGAGATTTCATTGCTCGTGCGGGGTTCAAAATTCTGCAAGTCCCTGATACACCACAAGAATCGGTTGGCAGACATCTTCTGCTTGCATATCTCGACCAGTTTGTTAAAGTTATCGGCGGTTTTATGCATATTGAAGTGCAAACCGGCCGCGGTAGGATGGACATCATTATTACCCACAACCACCAGAAGTACATCATCGAAACAAAAATATGGAGAGGCGACAATCGCTATCAGGCGGGTAAAAAGCAGCTTGTTGCATATCTCAGGTCTGAAGATGTAACCAGTGGATACTACATCGTTTTCGATCATCGGGAAGATCCAGAGCCGCGGGTAGTGACAGAAACGATAGAGGGTTTGACGATTCGGAGTTACGTCATTCCTGTGATGCAAGAACCGCCTTCAAAGGTTCAAAATGCTTCTGCGATGCAGTAGAAAGAGCCTTCAATCAATACCATGCTCTTCACAATACGCACGGATGATCGCTAAAAACGCATCGGCGTATTTTTCAACTTTTGCTGCGCCAACACCGTGAATTTGTCTAAATGTTTCTTCGGTTTGCGGAAAATAGGTCGCCATCTCTTTCAAAGTCTTGTCCGAGAAGACAACAAACGCTGGAACTTCTTCCTCTTCAGCGATTATTTTCCGTTTGGCGCGAAGGATCTCAAAAAGTTCTGAGGCATATTCATTCGATGCTTTTGGTGTTCCCGCTATCGGATCTATGCTATTTTTTTCACAATAGGCGCGGATGATCGGTAAGAAAATATCGGCATATTTTTCGGATTTTGCTGGTCCTACGCTGTGCATCAGTCTAAACGCTTCCTCGGATGTCGGGAAATAGATCGCCATTGCTTGAAGTGCTTTATCGTGTAGAACCGTATGCGGGATTACGCCATCTGCTTCGGCGATTCTATCCCGTTCAGTTCGGAGCAAGGCAAAAAGTTCTTGATCATACGCAGTCTGCATTTCAGATGTGGCACTGTGTACCGATGCCACCGAAAATCCGCAAAACTTATCTTGACTATTGAGCACTCCCCAACCTTTCTGAGTTACGCGGAGGCTGCCGTGCCGTGCATCCCGTTCAAGTAGTGTGTGTTGAAGAAATTGATGAGACAAATATCTCCACTGGGCCTTGCTGTATTCCATACCGATGCCATACGTGGAGAGCCTGTCGTGTCGGTTATCAAGAATCTTTTTCTGCTTTGACCCACGTAATATATCAATGATATACGTTTCCCCGAATAGCTCCTTTGTTCGTAAAACACAAGAGAGAAATTTTTGTGCCGGTTCTGTCAAGTCAACTCGCTCCATTTCAACTTGACGGCAGTTGTCGCACATACCACAATTCTGCTTTTCATACTCTTCCCCAAAATGTGCTAAAAGTTCTCTACGACGGCAGTCTAATGATGTTGCCCAGTCAACAAGTATTTGCAGGCGTTCTGTTCTGTCTGTATGTTCTGATGCTGCACCTTGATCAATGAAACGGCGCGGTGTGTCCACATCACTGTAACTGAATAACAATAGACAGTCAGTTGGGAGTCCATCACGGCCACCGCGACCAATCTCTTGATAGTAGGATTCCGGATCTTTCGGTAAACCGGCGTGTAGTACAAAACGCACGTCCGGTTTGTCAATTCCCATACCAAAAGCAATTGTGGCAACTATGACCTGAATATCACTATTGATGAAAGCCTCTTGGTTTTGTTTACGGGTTTCGTCATCTAAGTCCGCATGATACGGTAGGATAGAAATCCGTCTCGCCTTTAAGTTACGGCAGAGCGATTCAACCTGTTTTATCGTCTGACAATAGATAATCCCGGATTCACCGCGATGTTTACTCAGAAAAGTGAACGTCTGTTCCAACAAGTCAACCTTTGGTTCAACAGAAATAAAAAGGTTGGATCGGTCAAAACTACCTATGAAGGCATTTCCATCGTCAAATTTGAGTAGTTTTTTGATGTCATCTTGAACCCGCGGAGTCGCAGTCGCTGTGAGGGCAAGGCAAACAGCATTTCGGAATCGTTCACGAATCGAAACCAACTTTCGATAATCTGGACGAAAATCGTGCCCCCATTGCGAGATACAGTGCGCCTCATCAATCGCAAGACAGACAACCCCTGATTCATCAAGCATGACAAGTATTTCCGAACGGACGAGCGTCTCAGGCGCAACATAGAGCAGCTTGATTTCACCACGTCTAATTGCCTGCATTGTGGCTACGTATTCTGAATGATTAAGAGTACTATTAAGGAGCGCAGCAGGAATCCTTCTGTTCTGCAACTGCATCACTTGATCTGCCATCAGCGCAATCAACGGAGAAACAACTACAGTTAAACCATCAAAAATAAGGGCAGGCAATTGGTAACAAAGCGACTTGCCACCACCTGTTGGTAGGACAATCAGGGCATCTTGCCGTTTGAGGATATGGTCGATGATGTTTTCTTGAAATGGACGGAACTTTTCATGTCCGAAAACGTTTGTGAGAACTTCTAAAGGATTTGGTGTTGAAATAGACGAGGAAGGCTGTTCTCGCTCTCTGGAGCGTTCTGATTGTACTTGTTCCGCTTTTTCAAAAAACCAGCCAGATAGCTGTGCATAGTGTCGCTCTTCAGCGTCAGGTTGATCTTTCGGTTTCCACCGATGTGCCAGCGACACGCGCAGGAGCATACCTGCGGGAATTGTCTCAAGCGACTCTTGAAAACCGACGAAGGTGAGCGTGCAGCCCCCGTTCTCGGTAGGATAGCGATAGCGTATGCGTCGTCCTTCTGTATCACGGGTAAGCGGGCGATCCGGCCTCCAAAAAACGGTACTGTGAGATGGAATATCACCTTGCACAGCGATGTAGAGCGAACCGCTACTTGTAGTTTTCAACAAACCCTCATAGAGTTCACGCGGGGAGCCTATTTTCGGCGGCATCAAAAGCTCAATAGCACTCACCAAATCTTTTGTGGCTTCCGTGGCATGAAGGCGACGCTTCTCATGAACGACAATGTTTTCAATGTGCGGCGGGATGAGGTCTAATTCTGGAACCGGCTCAGCGGAAATCTCCCAAATCTCACCGATCTCATATTCTCGGTTCGCGCCATCACGCGGATCAGCGTTAAACGGGATAAGTCGGACGCTCTCGCCGCTCTCTGTAATCGCGCCGATGCACGCACCACTACCCATCCGAGTTTTCGCAACAATTAAGACTCTCACGGTAGAATATCCTCGACCTCCAAGTTGAAAGTTTTTGCCAATCTATCCGCTACCAAGGATCGATGACACGCCGCCGGTGCCGTTTCCACACAAAAGAGGGCGACAACTCTCGCATCCGATTCCAATTCATCTAATAGACTTTTCGGTTCAAACCCGGCGAGGCATTCGGTATGATAGGCTTCAATGAATTCTTTCCCAAGTTCAGTCCGTTTGCGTTTAGCCGTTTTTGTCGCTTTATCCGCCGCTGCCTGTTTTTCGCGGACAGTTTTCGTCGGTCCAAGGTCCTTGCGATAGATATATCGGATGCCGAGTTCTGCAAGCCGTGCTTGTAACCGCTTGCTGTTGGCAAATGCATAAGTCGCACCGCGGACACCGCGCCGACTTCGGATATCGCAGAACGTGTCTACCTCTGCTTTGCGCAACGCCTGAAAAAAACTGGATTCGTCGAATCCATACACACCGATAGTGATAATTTTGATTTGCATAGTAGGTTCAATTACGGGTACTTCTTCCTCGAGTGGAATGTGTGTTCGCCAAACATTGACAATTGACCACCTGTTAGCCGATCAACCACTTGTTCCTGTGTCAATTCCTCACCATTTTCATCGATGTGAACGACAGGAATATCTTGTGTCGTGAGCGTCGCACCGATAAGTTTGCAGCGATGACATTCCTCCGGTTTCCCCTCGCTGCACATCAAGACAACGCGCTGTTGCTGCATAAAAGCGGTATGGAGACGTTGAATCCCATGCTGATAGAATGCCGCGGCTTTGACTTTTTCGTAATCAACGTTTCCGTTAACATAACACGCTTCATCCTCCGGTCTGCCGCCGAGCGTATCCCCCATAAACACATAGCGGATGCCGCGTTTTGTGAGTTCAGCCTCAAGCGGTGCTTTCGAGAATTCTGGTTTATAGCGAGAATAGGGTGCCGACCGGACATCGATGAGGTAGGCGATCTCATGTTGATGGAGAACTTCAACAAGCTCTCCTATGGACCGGCTACCGTAACCGATCGTGTAAATTGGGATAGGGATAGGTGATTTTTCCATGATAGATACATAGTATCATATAGTTTCCAAAAAAACAACAGAATTCTGTTTATCGATTCCCCGCATCGCTGATGAGATTTCTAACCGCCCATATTGACAAACATCAAAATATTCTTGCTATTCTTAGGCAACATTTGCTATATTAACGGAAAATAGGTTCCAAAATTTAATCTTCCGCAAGCACCTCCACTTATGAAAAATTACAGCGTCAGAATGATCCGTAAAAATATGGAAAACATCCCACAATTCCCCGTTCCAAAAGGCTTTGCGATCCGCAATTACCGTCCCAATGAGGGGCATATCTGGACACGGATTCAGAGAGCAGCGGAACGCTATATCAACATTGACGACGGACTTTTTATCCGCGAGTTCAAACGGGATTTATTGGCGATGGAAAATCGGAGTTTTTTCCTCACAACCGACGCAGGCGAAGAAATCGGCACAATCACGGCGTGGTGGCAGCCGGACATGGATGGCAAAAATTGGGGACAGATTCACTGGGTCGCAATTCATCCCGATTACCAAGGACGCGGGCTTTCCAAACCGATGATGTCGGTGGCGATGACACGTCTTAAACAGTCCCACGAACGCTGTTTTCTCGACACCTCAACCCAACGGATCCCCGCAATCAAAGTCTATCTCGATTTCGGTTTCATCCCAGACCTTTCGCGTGAAAATAGCCAACAGGCTTGGACGGAAGTCGCATCCGTTTTGGAACATCCGCTTTTGTCGCAGCTTGAAGGGCAAAACTTGCTGTGAGAAGCGAAAACGGACAATTTTTAGATATGAAGCATAAGTTAGTTCTAACATCCCATCTCATTTTAGCAACACTCGGGTGCATCTGCCAAACACCGGCACAAAATGAGCTTGTGCCCGGGACCCCTATACGCCTCCTGACGTTAGACGCTGTGGAGGCAGGCACCAGTTTGCAGGGGACTTGGAAATATCATCCGGGCGATAATCCGGAATGGGCAAGTCCTACTTTTAATGATGCCACTTGGGAATCTACCGATACACTGTTGTTACAAGACAGTTTGCCTGAGAGTGGGTGGGAGGGCATCGGTTGGTTCAGGGTTCATCTGTCCGTTCCAGATGAACAACTTCGGAATATGCCATTAGCACTCCAACTGTTATTTCTCTACACACTCTTTTATCCAAAGTTACCGAAACTTTCTTGGCTCTTTATTAATGGATGGATTCTGACCGTCTGTGTGACGCTATTTGACCTTGGTTTTACCGAGTGGGGTCCCCGGGCATCTGGAACTGTTTGATCAGACCAAGATTCACTTTAACGTCCCGGTCGCTGCTGTTTTACCTTTATTGATTTTTACATGCCTCACGTTTTTAGAGATGGCGCGGGTGATTATCGTTGCTATCTTTAAGAAAAAAGATGGAGCATGGATTTTTGGACTCGGATCGCTCTCACCTTTCATTTTAACATTTGTGCTTGGGGATAGCGTTGCACGAGCGGGATATACAATTAACTGGCGAATTGGTTTACTCGCTGGCATCCTCGCTCCACTTTTTTCCATGTCGGTTTATCTCGCACGCAATTTCTCACGAACACACCGAAAACTTGAAACGGAGGTCCTTGAGCGGCAGCTCTTAGAAGCGGAAAATACCCGTAAAACAGAGGAATTGGAAGAAGCGCGTAAACTCCAAGTGTCGATGCTGCCACAGAACGCACCTCAACTTCCTAACCTTAATATCGCTTTTGAAATGCGCACCGCGACAGAAGTCGGGGGCGACTATTATGACTATAATCTCACTGATGACGGGCAGCTCATCCTGGCAATTGGAGACGCAACAGGACACGGCACGAATGCCGGGCTTGTCGTCTCCGCTGTCAAGAGCCTTTTCAAAACATCGACACCGGAGGCAGGGAACTTAGAAACGCTTGAACGGATTTCGCAAGGTGTTAAGAGTATGAACCTGAAACGGTTGTACATGGCGATGACACTCGTCAGGTTCAACCAGAATACGTTGGAGTTTGCAGGAGCAGGGATGCCGCCTGCACTCATCTATCGAGCGGACGAAAATCGAGTTGAGGAGGTACTCCTTGAAGGGATGCCGTTGGGTGGGGTTATCGGAGCCGAGCGGCAAGAGGCATCTTTTGAACTCCAGAGCGGTGATACAGTCCTGCTGATGAGTGATGGGCTGCCGGAGATGTTGAACCTTGAAAACGAAATGTTAGACTATCCAAGAACAAAAGCTGCGTTTGAAGAAGTGGCGGATCAATCCCCGAAAACAATTATCGACCGTATTTTCAAAGTGAGCACGTTATGGGCGGATGGAGAACCGCAGGCGGATGATATAACGCTTGTTGTTATTAAGGTAAAGTAACGTACTTGCCTGTTATAGTAAAGCCCGAAAATAGATTGACATTTACCAAATCTCCAGATTCCCCCCTGATAAGGGGGGTTGTACCGATTAAAGTGTCCAATTAATTATGGATTTTACTATAAACTGAACTACTAACCCGTAGTAAAAACTTCAATGAGAAGGAGTGCCGGTTATGACTGCAACGCTAACACCATCTCTGACAGAACAACAGATCGCCAACTTCCATGAGGACGGCTATCTGATTGTGCGGAACGCTTTATCTGCTAAGGAAGCGGAGGATCTTCGGCGTGTTGTTCAACAACAGGTCATCCGCGAGGCTTATCCGTCAACCCTTAAGTATCCGCAACCGGCGAAATACACCGTCAGCGGGAATCGGCTCGCGGACCCAGGACTCACCACTATTGCTGAACATCCGACAGTTGTTGACACCGTAGAATCCCTACTCGGACATCCAGCGCATCTCACCGCTTACGTCGCTTATCTACGGACACCCGGTGATAAGGGTGCCGGTGCACATTGCGACTACAAACGCTGGCGACCCGTCGGTTCATCAATGAATTGGGTGTTCGCCATCATCCCACTGACCGATTTCAATGCCAGTTTCACGAAAAACCTATTCCATTCCAATTCGTTTTTTCTGCTCCTCAAGCATCTTCTGCTGACGTTTGACGCGCTCTGGCACTAAACGTTCCCGCGATGCTGTCGGCTTGAAATCCAGACGCTCTTTCCCCAATCCGTGCAGAACACCCAATTCCACCGGCGAGAAATCGTCTGGGTCCTCACGGTTGAAGTTCATCGGCTCTTTAAGTGCAACCGGTGGATTTGTGATAAAACGAGCGCGACCGGATGGGTTCTGCGAAGCAGCGTGCAAGATGAACGGATGCAACAGCACAACATCTCCGGCATTGCCAGTAATTTCTGCAAAATCTTTGCACTTCCCAATGAGTTTACCAAAACCATTGCCCGGTAACAATCCTTCTGGATGTTCATATAACCACTGTGCAACATGTTGGACAGAATCGCACGCCACAAACGTTCCACCGCTTTGTGGGTAAATATCTGACCAGACGACGATAGTGAGGAGTCCTTGCTCCGGGCTGTCAAGGAAATGACGGAAAAAATCGCCATCCTTATGCCAACCGCTGATTTCCGGTGAAGGCGGCTGCCACGGTGTGTCCGCGCCTAAAGCAAAATTAATAATAAAACCATCACTCCACCCCGGTTTTGAATTGTTTCCCCACGGATTGATAATCCTATCTTCGCCACCGAGCAGATCACAGATAGCATCCCAGGCGCGCGGGGCAACATCTTCAATCAGTACCCGGTTCATAGACGGCATGTGGATGCGCGGTTCTTTCCAAGTACTCGGGTTATCTGGATCATAACCGAGCCGTTTAAAGGCAAACGCTCGCCACTCTTCCGCCAGTTCACGTGGAAAACAGTCCTTTAAAATAACGTGTCCCTTCTCGATGAAATGGTTAACATCTGCTGCAGTGAGTGTTCTGTAAGTACGTGCCATTTTTGTCCTCTCTACTGTATGCTCTTCAACAACGTCTCTGCAAGTTTCGTCGCAAACGCGTCGTCATTGATGTGAGCGTCCATTTCGATAACCGTAACGTTATCATGGATATGTGCCTTTAGATTTTCTATCCATGCAGTGCGCGCTTCCGGTGAATCAAACGGCTGGTCTGTTTTGTCGATTGCTGATACACCTTGCATCGGAATAATAACAGTTGTGGGGCCCTGTGCTTCACTCAATTTGCGTGCCATAATACGTCCGAGTTCGGCAGTTTCTTCAGCGGTTGTCCGCATGAGTGTGACTGTCGGGTTGTGTTGGTAGAACAGCCTATCGCTGAATTTTTCTGGCACCGTATCCGGTGGACCGAAGTTCACCATATCCAGTGCGCCGGGGGCGACGACTTGCGGTAAACCGGTTTGCCCTGCGGCTTCCAATCTATCGGGACCGGCACTCAGAATTCCACCCACTAATTCGTCGGCGAGTTCAGTCGTCGTCGCATCTAATACGCCGACGAGAAAACCGCCTTTCACCAAATCTTCCATCGCTTGTCCACCCGTGCCGGTTGCATGGAACACGAGGACTTCGTAACCGGCTTCTTCAAGAATCTCTCTCGCTTTTGTGACGCACGCGGTCGTTACGCCGAACATCGTCGCAGCGATTAACGGCTTATCTGCGGTTGTCTCTGGTACTTCCGCGTTCACCATCCCGACAATCGCACCAGCAGCGTTAGCGAGAATCTGGCGTGACAAACGGTTGATGCCAGCGATGTCCACAACAGAATACATCATACAAATATCTTTCGACTGCACATAAGGACTCGTATCACCCGATGCAAGTGTAGACACCATAATTTTCGGAACACCGACCGGAACAGCCTGCATCGCTGTCGTGCCGATGGTCGTACCGGCAGAACCTCCGAGTGAGATGATCCCATCAATCTCACCCGCAGCGTGTTTTTCTGCAACCAGTGCTGCAGCACCTGCTGCCATCACGGTGACGCTATTCCCGCGGTCACCTTCGTCTCGCAATGCCTCTAAAGATGAACCGCCTGCCTGTGCAACTTCATCGGCAGAGACATCCGATGTTAGTTGTGGTTCACCCAATATACCGGTATTAATAACACACGTTGAGACCCCCGCCGATTCGATCTGCGCTTTGATGAATGCGAATTCTACACCTTTCGTGTCCATCGTTCCAACAATGCATACCCTCTTCGCCATCCTCGGATTCCTCCTCTATATTATAAACTTAATGCCTGCGCTGCAATTCATTTTTAATTTCGTTATGCATCATAATCGTAATTATCCTCCGCCCGATCTTCTGGTACAAACCCCACCTTTTCCTGGGCATTTGAGATGTCTACCCAACGGAGGTCGTTGTTCGACATACCGTAGAATATCTCAAATTTTAAGTTCTTATCGGCATTGATGCACCGTTCAAATATCTGAACAATATCGCGTTGACTCACGTAGATGTCAGCACCATTTGGTGGGCGCGGACGGTCTCGCTCGACTTGACCGATGCGGACACAGATACACGACAAACCGTGACGATACGCATAGGTTCGCGCCAAAGACTCCGTCCATACTTTAGTTGCAGCGTATAGACTCCTCGGTTCTGCCGGTATGTCCGGTGTAATCATCTCGACATCGTCCGGTATGTCTACGTGTCGGCGTTCCATCATCGCTTTGTACGGCTCTCGCTCGCGATGCCCCTGCGAAACTGTAATACTGCTGGCAGCGACGATACGCCTAACACCAGCGATTTTACACGCTTCAAAGACATTGTAAGTTCCAACAATATTGCTGTTAAGCAAACTTTCCCAACTCTCTCCACTCGGATCTGCGGCGAGATGCACCACAACGTCCATACCTTCGACAGCTTGGCGCACCTGATCAAAATCAGCAATATCGCATAGCATGAATTTCTCATCTGGAATGTCAAGGGTCCATGACTGTGGAACCCGAACAGACGGCTCCCGTTTAGAATCGAGCGCGTAAACATCGTATTTTTCCGGCTGTTCTGTTAGTCGTTTGTAGGTTATGTAACCAATCTGTCCAGTAGCACCTGTAACAAGCACCTTCTTAGGGAGAGTCATACTTTTACCTTAATGCGGTCTTTGAAGCCTTTGTGGTAGAGTGGTATTATAACCCAAGTTGCCACTAACAGGTTTTAGACGTTTTAGTGAGGTTTTCAAGCACTTTCCTCACCCCAGAGGGGTGATATGTCTATAGAAACAGCGCATTCAACCCCTTGCACTCCAGCGGAGTGCTATGTGCATAA
>JAJDXV010000083.1 GCA_022823085.1 Candidatus Poribacteria bacterium | reverse complement strand
ATAGGACTTACGCACTTTTGGCTATAGGTGGCTCTGTTAGATGAAATTCTTCTGAAAACACAGCGTTCTGGTGTCACAATCTAACAGATTGTGGTACAAAAGAGCGATATGCGTAAGTCGTATAAAATTTACTCCTTCTGTGTATGCACGGGTTTAACACCACCTTGCGGGGCAAGGATATCAGCGTTTTCACGCAATATGCACATCTTGGTTTTCCTTTACCAAAGATATAACATAATTTGCGAAGTCATCATTAACCATCAGGTCAGATATGTTTACCGCAATTCGATTAGCCCGTTTTGCATGGTCAACACTATTGATAAATTCCAAAATATCTTTGTCAGCAAAATCTGCTGCAATATCAAGGGCTTTATTTTCCCCAAATGCCTTTACCATTTCTAATAGATCGGACTCTGATTTGTCTCCAATCTCACTTTCATACTCATCCATAAAGCGCGTTGCGACCCGCCACGCCAGTGGTGACATAGCCGCAGCTATTTTCTCCTCACGGATTCTCTCTTTTCTTTCTCGCCAGAGTCTTTCCGCCATCATAATTCCAGACATTACATACCCTCCCGATTCTATTAAAAGTGTTGATAATAGTAGAAAAAGCGGAATTAAAGCACTTACATTGAGCACAAAAAAGTTCAAGACCTCAAGTTAAAATTCTCTCAAATGTTATTACGAAAAATTGCTTTTCCATAAAACTTCTCCACCTATTCTTGAGCATCTATATTGTTATCGTCTTCCTGTTTGTAAGCGTCCAACTTGCGGTGGAGGGTTCGCACGCCGATGTCGAGTATCTTTGCTGCTTCTGTTTTATTGCCCCCTGATTCGGCGAGTGTTTTTTGGATCGCTGCGCGTTCAATCTCTGCCATTGTCATACCGACTCTGCCGATAGTCTCCTCGTCATTCTGTACCGAAAATCCGTAGTCGTCCTGTCCTTGTGTGTCGCCCTGCGTTTCAAACGGCAGACCGATCGGCACAACCCTGTTATCTTGGCGATTTTCAAGGGTTTTGGCAATCGTTGAAAGTACTTCTAACGCTTTTTTGAGGACAGCTGCGGCATCATCCGCGTCGCTAATTTGCATCCAACTGGTATCTTCATCTGGAATTAGGAACGGGGTGTCGTCGTTAGCGGTTGCGGCGGGTTCTAACAGTCGGATGGCGGAGAGGATGAGTCCGAGAATCGTCTTGTAAATGGCTATATTTTCTGTTGCGATTGCATTGTCAGGTGTGCCGACAACCTGTAAAGCCCCTCTCGACACATTCAGAATATCCGATTCGTCGCGGGTTGTATCAACGATTTGTGTTGGTGCAAGCTGCGTACCGGTGGATTGCACAGGGACCAGAGGCATCTGCCCGTGTTCCGGTTCCATGGGGAAATTTTTAAGTTGAAGTTCATCAGTGGTGGCTAAAATAATAGCGGTTTCGATGGCATTTCTGAGCTCACGGACGTTGCCGTGCCAGTCAGCGTTCTGAAGATAATTAAGTGCATCCGCCGTTATGCCGGTAATGGGTTTATCATATTCTGCGCTTAATTCGGAGATGAATGCGGAGACGAAGCGCGGGATATCTTCGCGACGGTCGCGCAATGGCGGGATCTGGATACGGAAGAGATTGAGACGGTAATAGAGGTCTTGCCGAAATCTTTTCTGCTGAACGGATGCTGTGAGATTGATATTTGTAGCGGCGATAATTCGGACATCGACTTTAATATTTCGCTCGCCACCGAGCCGTGTGAACTCCTGTGTCTCTAAGACACGCAGAAACTTCACCTGTACTTCCGGCGACATTTCGCCGACTTCATCCAAGAAAAGCGTGCCACCGTTTGCTTGCTCGAATACGCCGCGTCGCTGGCTTGTTGCACCGGTGAAGGCACCTTTTTCGTGTCCGAAGAGTTCGCTTTGAAGGAGTTCTTGATAAAACGTTCCGCAGTTGACGGCTTTAAAGGGTTTATCTTTACGAGGGCTGCCTTCGTGGATCGCCTGTGCGATAACATCCTTTCCGACACCCGTTTCACCTGTGATGAGGACAGTCGCTTTCGTCGGTGCGACTTGGGCGACTTGACGCAAAACCACCTGCATCGGTGCGGATTCACCGATAATACGGCGCGCACTATCACTGGTAACGAGTGTTGGAAGATTCATAATAAACTTAGGTGCTGCTACTGATTATGTGCGATTTCGATTAACTTTTGGGGGTCTTGCTTGACTTGCGCAAACACTTGGAAACCGTCCCGACATGCCGCTTCACATAACCGTCTTAACACAACGCCCTTCATCGCCCAATTGGTGGTGCGGAGGCTTTTTTGTAAATCGCTTCCGGTTTCAACAACGTGGAGATTCGGTAAGTCTTCATTGACGACATGCTTGTGACTTTTCGCGAGTAAGAAAATTAGTGTCGTCGGACGTTCTACTTCAAAGACGCGCTGCAAGGACTGAATATCGTCTTGCCGCAACAGCGAAAAGGCGAGATCGTAACGGTCAATCAGATTTGCCATCTGCTCAGGGACCCCGCTCTCACCGTATTCTAAGACTTCAAGCTTATGTAGCGGTGCGGTATCAAACGGAACGATAATATCGGTCTCGTTAACCGGACTCTTTTTTCCGTCAACGCGACAAAAATACCACGGAAAATAGAGGTCAAGCGTCGTTCCACCGTATTGGTCGTGTTCCCGAATTTGGTTTAAGCCTTGTCGCAACTGTGTATTCAAGGGACCGGTGAACATCTCGCCAGCGGGTGCGCTGTAGTCTCGATTTTCGTGATACCACCCCTCCGCATTGTAACCGCAGAGTTCCTTTATCCGCGCCTCAAGACGTTCAGTCGATGTGCAATCCTCTTCACGGAGCGGGTTATCGGGCTTCTGTTTCTGACCGGTTGTGTAAGGGCTTAAGATCAATATTTTCATATATAGTGGCGTTTACAATTAATGAGACATACCTCAGCGGGCGAGGAAACCTCGCCCCTACGGTGGGGTGCCTCCCATGATGACTGATTACGAATAGTCCTTCTTGCTATGACGCGGGTTGTTGTCCGCGATTCCAGAGATATAGAATCGGACTTGCGATGAAAACTGAGGAGTACGTACCTATCATCACACCGATGATAAGTGCTAAGGCGAAGGTGTTAATTTCCTCACCAGCACTGGAGAGGAGAAAGATCACCAAGACGACAAACAGCGTTGTCAAAGACGTGATAACAGTCCGGCTCAACGACTGGTTGATGCTTCGGTTAATGACGGTTATGTAGTCGGTGCCGCGTAAGGTTTGCGAGTTCTCACGAATACGGTCAAACACGACGATTGTATCGTTGAGTGAATACCCGATAATTGTGAGGAACGCTGCCACTGTGGGTAGGTTGATCTCTTTCGAGAAAACGGCAAAGATCCCTAAAGTAATCAGTACATCGTGGACGATTGCTGCTATTGCGCCGATAGCAAACGGGAACTCAAACCGCCAAGAGATATAAACCAACAAGATGATGATCGACCAGACCACGGACCAGAGCGCGGCCCACTTGAGATCGCTTCCGACACTGGGTCCGACTTCAGAGACGCTAACTCTACCCACCAGTGCCTGCCAACCATCTCCGCCTTCCAAAAGTGCATTTGTGAGGATTCGACCGACACTTGCCTGGATTTGGACAGTGGCTTTTTCAGTCAAGTCGATTCCGAATGCGTTCGCGAACGTCAGTTCAACTGCGTCGCCTTCTGTCCTGTCTTTCAGGTCAACAATTTCATTGCGTTGCTGCGAGGTACCGTCAACGAGTTGGACGGTTTCGCCGATATCCAACAGGTGTACTTTCGGAGCGGTTTTACTGACCTGAAGTGTGGTAGCGGTTGCGTCGCCAGGGTCCGCGATAATAGGGATGTTAATCAACTGCTGCTGAAATTCCGGTTGGAACCCCATGGCGATGGTCGCCTCATTTTCGCCTTCATCTATTTGGATGTTTGCCCGGTCATATCCGATTTCAGTGATTTTGGCTTGCAGTTCAGCTTCCGTGACGGCTCTGTTGAACTTGGCTTGGATTTTAACGCCGCCACGGAAGTCGATTCCGAAGTTTGGTCCCTGATGGATACCGAGGAAAACCAATCCGATAACGATGAGCACGGTTGAAAATATAAAACCGGTGCGGTATTTACTGATAAAATCGAAGTTTGTATTTCTAAGTAGTTCCAATTTTCTTGCCTCGCAGTGAGAGTTACGGTTTCCGTGTTTGTTAAATGCTCAGTTTTTCGACTTCTCGGTTTCCAATAGTGAGTCCGTATATCTCGCGTGTGACGACGATTGCAGTGAACATACTCGCGAGGATACCGATACCGAGCGTTATCGCGAACCCTTTAATCGGGCCTGTCCCAAAATGATAGAGGACGAGGGCAGTGAAGAATGTTGTGAGGTTAGCGTCTAAAATGGTAAGAAAGGCTCGTTGATAGCCGCTTGTGATAGCTGCGCCGACGGCTTTACCGGTTCGTAATTCCTCACGAATCCGCTCAAAGATTAGTACATTCGCGTCCACAGCCATGCCGATCGTGAGGACAAGTCCAGCGATTCCTGGCAGCGTTAGTGCTGCCCCAAAGCCGGCAAGTGCACCGAGGACAATCATCATATTGAAAACGAGAGCGACAATAGCCACTAATCCGGATAGGCGATAGTAGATGACCATGAAAATGAGCACGGTACCTAAACCGATAAGTGCGGCGAGAACACCGTTATTAATAGATTCCTGCCCGAGGGTTGGGTCCACGGTCCGCTCTTCTGCGATCTGTACACCTACTGGAAATGCGCCAGCCTTTAAGATGTTAGACAAGTAATTCGCTTCCTCATAAGTAAAGTTTCCCTGAATGATTGCATTCCCGACAATTTGGTCCTGGATGACGGGTGCAGATTGGACTCTCCCATCAAGGAGTATCGCTAAGTGTTCACCGATATGGTCGCCTGTAACTTGTGCGAATTTACGTCTGCCGGGTCCATCAAAACTCAGTGAAACGACGATATCAAAACTGGTTCTACCTGTTGTTGGGAAGGCATCGGTAATCCGGTCACCGGTTAGGAGTACGGGACTTTCCAAGACGTACCAGTTTCCGGTTTCTCGGTGTTCGCGAATTTCGGTATCTTCTGGGATACTGTCAGGTGGCGGTGTATCCGCGGAGCCGCTCCAGAAGTTTCCACCCGTCGGCGATTCCTTGACGAGTTTGAATTCGAGTCTGCCCATCTCCCGAACGATCTGTAGTGGTTTTGAGGAGTCTTCTGCACCGGGTAGCTCCACGATGATTCTTGGGTGATTTACCTCTCGTCGGATAGAGGGTTCCGAAACACCGAACGCATCAACACGATTCCGTAGAACGATAAGTACCTGTTCAATGGCTTGCTCGCTATACTGTTGAATTCCGCTCTCGGTGAGTCTCAACTGATATACAGACTGTGTTTCAGTTTCGTTGCTGAGCTGCCTTGCATCTTCAAAAAACGCGATTTCGTCGAGGATACGTTGTGCTTTCTGGAGATACTCGTTTTTTAGCGTTGTATCGGCTCGGAGTCGCGAAGGGATACCGACGAAAACGTTGAGAGCGTCTTGTCCGTCTACCTGTTTAACTTCACGACACAAAATATCCTCTGTGCGCAGTTGATCCGGGATTGCGTGTGCGTGTTCTTTAAAAAGTGCTGCTTTGGAGGCTTCCAAATCCACCTCAAGCGCAAGATGGACACCGCCTTTGAGGTCCAACCCCAATTTCAACCGCGTATCGGGTATCAGCCGACGGACCAATATGGGGAGACTCCCGTATAGGTGTAGGTTGTCGAGTGTCGCTTTGGGGTTCTGACGCGCCTTTTCTGAGATGAGGCGAACGTAAAATTCGCGGGCTTCAGTGGTATCAAATTCGTAATCCACCTCGTGTGCAAAATCAAGTTTTCCCAAGTGGACACGGAAGACATCCTCTAATTCCCGGGTCGTATCCTGAAAACTAATTCCTTCGGGGTACTCGACCTCTGCAAGATTCACCTTCAATTCGTTATCCTCGGTGACTTCAAAAGGTGGGAGCTTTTCCTGCATCCAAAGCGGTAGATTCCCGTATAGCGGATTGTAGAAGCTATCCGGGGTGGGGATAAGGTACAAGATAGAAAACACCAAAACCCCGAGGATTAAAACTATTTTCCAGATATTGAATCTGTACATCCAAATTTACTCCTAAGACATTTTTTAATAGTTTTGGCCAACAACTCGCGCCTTAGCAAAAGTATCTGTAGACGAGTTGTTGATCAAAGTCGTCAGTACGGTTTTTCTCCGAAAAAAAATCTTTCAGTTGTCAGAGGACTGGCTATCAGTTTTCAGTACGGTTTTTAGAAAGAGACTTTGTATCCAAAACCTCTTTTAACTGACAACGTCCAGACGCGCCTGGGAGGAATCGAACCCCCGACACGAGGCTTAGGAAGCCCCTGCTCTGTCCGCTGAGCTACAGGCGCACGTTATTTTGAGTTTAGTATTTAATGAGCGAAAAAATATCGTAGTTCGGAATCTTTTCTCTCCCGTTGAGCTCTGGTATTTCAATTAAGACAGTAACGCCAACGATGTCGCCCTCCAATTTTTCAACAAGGTCAATAGATGCAGCGAGTGTCCCGCCCGTTGCTAACAGGTCGTCACATATCAGGACTCTACTGTGCTTGGGAAAAGCGTCTTTATGAATTTCGACGGTGTCATGACCGTATTCAAGTTCGTAAGTGGTTTCGTGTGTTTCAGCGGGTAGCTTCCCTTTTTTTCGGATTGGGACGAAAGCGGCACCGAGCCGATACGCGAGCGCGGTTGCAAAAATGAAACCTCGTGCCTCAATACCGGTGACAACATCAATCGCTTCATATTTATAATGGCGCACGAACTCATCAATGACCTTATGAAAAGCGGTTGGGTTCGCTAAAAGAGGCGTGATGTCTTTAAACACAATACCCGGTTTCGGAAAATCGGGGACTTCTCGAATAAATTGCGAAAAACCTTGCATTACTTACGTTTATCCTCCTGTAACCTCCTGATGTGGGTGTATCATAATCTTCATCCCTTTTCTTGACTCCATTGCTTCAAACGCTTGGTCAATCTCAACGAGCGGAAAATGGTGTGTGATGAGCGGTTTTACACGTACCACCCCCTTTTCAAGGAGCCGAACTGCCAACTCGTGGTGGCGTGGTACACACCCGTGTGAACCTGTGACGAAACATTCTTTATAGTGAATAACATTAGAGAGAACGCGCATTGGACGCATTGTCTTCGGTAATCCGCCGAACAGATTGACGTATCCGCGATGTGCGACCATTTCAACAGCTTGTTCGTGTGCTTCAACGGAGCCGCAGGTCGTAATGACGATATCGGGTCCCTCGCCGCCGGTCTCTTCCTTGCACCGTTCAATAACATCTTCCTCTTCAGAAGCGATATAGGCATCCGCCTCGTAGAATTTTGCGATTTCCATACGGAGTTTACTGCGTTGGACCCCGATGACTTGCGTTGCGCCCATAACGCGGGCGAGGTCTATCATCATACACCCTATGGGTCCGAGACCGATAATAACGACGCTTTTTCCGAGCGACATATTGACGAGTTCGAGTCCGTTGATAGCACATGCAAGCGGCTCCGCGAGCGCGGCTTCATCAAAGCTGAGGGTCTCACTGAACGGCGTTACGGGTCCCTCCTCCAAAACGAGACGCGGCAGTTTCATATATTGTGCGAAAGCGCCGGGGATCTGGTAGCCGATAGCGTAGTTGATGGCGCAGTTGTTTCCGAGACCATCCCTGCACCAACGGCACTGCCCGCACGGAACATCGGCACCGATTGATACGCGGTCGCCTTCTTTGACGCGGGTTACGTTTTTACCGGTTTTGACGATGACACCGGAATTTTCGTGTCCAATAATAGTGGGGGGTTCGACTCTTGGGTTGCCGTGGTGGAGGATGCGGACATCGGAACCGCATATACTCACAGCTTCGATGCGCATTAAAGCGGCATCGTCATCAATTTCGGGTTCGGGGACCTCTTGCACACTTAAATTATCGAGACTCTCAAGTATAGCCGCTTTCATTTTTTTAACTATTTGCTCCTGTGCATCGTTCCACTACGTTCCACGATGGTTTCTGGTAAAGTCAGCAACCTTTCCACAATTAAAACAGATTTTCAACTTAACTGGAAACCTGTGCGGAATATAACAGGGTACAGCTGCGATTCCGTTATTAAAAATTCTCGCCAGACGGATGAATCAAAACTTTCGCGTAAAACTCACGCTTATCTCGCATCTTATGTAACATCTCTGTACTGTCCGCTAACGGCATTTTGTGTGTGATTAGCGGTGTAAGCGTTAGCATGCCGGAAGCGATTGCCTGAAGTACAGTGCGCCAATCGTCGTCGTTGCCTGCGGCACTATAATCGGAATTCCAAGTTCCGAAAATGCTTACCTCGCGTCGCATCAGCTGCGATATGAGTGCTGCGGGTAGATTGACATCAGTCTCAGGATTGCCGAGCAGAACGACGCTTCCACCGCGTCCGACGCTTCCGAGGGCATCACGATAGGTAGCGGGGACCCCTGCGGCTTCAATGCAGACATGCGCGCCCTTGCCGTCAGTATGTGCGTTTACAACTTCAACCGGTGTCTCAGTCGTTGTGTTAAAAACGTTATCAAAACCGAGCTGCTTCGCTAATTCGAGTTTCTCTGGAACAATGTCAAAGAGAAATACGGTTGTCGCGCCCATTATTCTTGTCCACTGTGCTGTCATCAATCCGATGGGTCCAGCACCGAAAATCGCAACGGATTTTCCAGCGAGCGTGGTGTTCGCGCGGCGGACAGCATGGAGTGCGACCGCGGCGGGTTCCGTCATCGCCGCCGCCTCTAATGCTACACCGTCAGGCACTGGAATCAAATTTTCTTTTGGTGCAACGACATATTCAGCAAAAGCACCATCGCTGCGTGAACCGAGATAGTCGTAGTCGTGGCACTGGACATATTTCGCTTGTTCGCATGCTGGACACTTACCACACCAGAGCAGTGGGAATACGACAACTGGATCCCCCGGTGCGAAGTCGTCAACACCGGGACCATACGCATCAACAACACCTGCAAATTCGTGTCCGCAAACGGTAGGGAAACTATATGTGCCTTTGACGAAGATTCTCGGAATATCGGAACCGCAGACCCCACAGAACCGGATTCGGACGCGGACATCGCCATCAGCGAGTTGCGGGACCGGAATCTGCTCCAACCGTAAATCTCCAATCCCATAAAGAACAAGTGCTTCCATAGAAAACTGTGTCTTCCTGTACGTTGTTTGCTATGAGGCATCCGGCGTTCCGTTTTGTGAGGGCGGGGCTTCATCAAAGGGTATGCCTTTTGCCTCCGCCTCTAACCGGCGGGTATTCCAAGCAGCTATCTCTTGATAGACCTCGGCTTTGCCTTCCGCCAAGCCTTCCGCCAAGCCTTCCGCCTTGGCTTCTGCTGCAATTACGGCATCATACTTTTCTATTTGGCGTTTCATCAAGTTCCAAAATAACACAAGTAATGAACCTCCTACGTCTACACTAAATGTTAGATAGAACGCGGCAGGGATAGCGTCTCGGATATCAGCGACTAGCAGCCGAATGTGTTCAGAAAAGCTTCCGACTTCAACAGCCGGTGCCGTAAATAGGTAACCGACTACCACCACGATAAATAAAATGGCGTTCCCTAATCCAATATCTTGGGTGAAACTGAAGAGGGCAGACCGCCTCCTTTTCACATGACACTCCCTGCACACAGTATGGTATTAGATAAGACTCAAGCAAATTGCATCTACATAGAACATATTTTACGAATCGCTAATAGATTTTTCTGCAAGTCCAATCGCAATAGCTTGCTGCGTCCGTTGGACGTTCCCAGCACGTGAACCGGATTTTTGGAAAACACTGCTCGTGCCAGCAACCAAGATATCCGCGCCTGCGGACACCATTCTCGGAATATTTTCAAAACTCACGTTGCCATCAACTTCAATAGGTAGCTCAACAGCGTGTCTGTCCAAAAAAGTGCGACACGCCTCAATTTTTCGGAGGGTCGCAGGAACGACTTTCTGCCCTGCAAAACCCGGATTTACCGTCATAATCAGTACAAAATCGAGCCGGTCAAGCACATAATCTAATGCGGAGAGTGGCGTTGCGGGGTTCAGTGCTGCGCCTGCCTTAATGCCGTGTGCCTGAATCAGCGATAACGTTCGGTCGAGATGCGTTGCGGATTCAACGTGAACGGCTATCTGCTGAACGCCGACTGCTGCGACTGCGTCGACGAAGAAATCGTTATTTTCTACCATCAGGTGGATATCAAAAGCACAATCTGTTTTTGGGCGTAACTGTTCAATAAGTGCGAGTCCAATCGGCATATTCGGCACGAAATGTGCGTCCATCAAATCGAAATGGAGCATATTAATGCCAGCGGCTTCTAATTCCCGGACATCGGTTTCCAAGTTACATAAATCCGCGCACATCACCGATGGTGCGATGTGGATGTCTGGTTCTGAAGGGACCGTATTTGCATCAGACAAAATAGCACTTCCTCAGCATTAAAATTTTCCGCCTATCTTAAAATTAAACCTTTAATAGTATAGCATAAAATAACGAATTTGTCAAATTTTGACGCAACGTGATTTTAATAGGTGTGTCAGGTGTGCGGAAACCGACACCCCCTTCCATGCCCCATAAAACAGCAAGGTAAAGCCCTATCAGGGCACCGATAAAAGCGACGATAACGCCAATTGTCCCGAAAACGTGCAGTGGACGTTTCAAATATTTCGTCAAAAATAGCACAGTGAATAGGTCGAAGAACCCTTTCGGTATCCGTTTGAAACCGTATTTAGAAACACCGAACCGCCGGGGATGGTGCCGGACTTTTACTTCGCCGACTTTATAGCCTTCTTGATGTGCTAATATCGGGATATACCGATGTAGGTCGCCGTAGAGATACAGTTCTTTAACGACTTCAGCGCGGTAAGCCTTGAATCCACAATTCATGTCGTGGAGTTTCACACCGGTGAAAAACGCGGTGACACGATTGAAAACGAAAGAGAACATTCGTTTCTCCAGCGGGTCTTTGCGTGGGTATTTCCATCCTGAGATGATATCATAGTTTTCGTTATTAAGGGTTTCTACCAACTTCGGTATTTCGCTGGGGTCGTCTTGGAGGTCTGCATCCATAGTGATGACGATGTCTCCTATTGCTGCAGCGAATCCCGCCATGAGTGCTTCTGCTTTACCCCGATTGCGCCTGAAATGGATAACACGAATTGGAGGGTATTGCGACGAGTCTTCTAACAGTGCATCCAAAACTTCTGCTGTTCTGTCCGTGCTGCCATCATTAATAAAAATGACTTCGGCATAAAACGCTTGCGTCTTTAGTACAGTAGGACTTACGCATTGCGGTCGTAATGATTGATCAACTCTCCTCTATCATCTAAAGACACAACTTTTGATAAAAAAGGTGCATCAGTGCCGAAAAAAAACGAAAGAAGAGTGAATTTTATAGTCTCGGGTTCCATGGCAGAGAGCGTATGGGACCTATAACTACACGTGGA
>JAJDXV010000170.1 GCA_022823085.1 Candidatus Poribacteria bacterium | reverse complement strand
GCCATTCAATTGTACCTATTCCCTTTATATATATGGATACGTCTTCCTCTGTAGGAGCGAGCTGCGCTCGCGATCTTTCCTAAGAACGGGCACATATGTAAAGCAAAACCATGATCCAAATCGTACAATTGAATACCCCTGTGAGCGAATCAGATTTTTGTTGACATATTTAAGTCTATGTTTTATCATAATTTTCTGAGTTAAAACGCGGGCACTCTTTGTCCAAAGGGACGGTTGTGGACTGGTAAAAAGTAAGCTGCTCGCATAGCACTTTAATCTGTTTTAGACACGAGGAGATTTACGCATGCGTTTAATCATGTATCTATTCGCCGTTGCTTTATTAATAGGCAGCGCGTTCACTACATACGCCGAAGTCCAAGACGAAGGCTTAATCCTTTACTTCAGTTTCGACGAAGCATCGGGTAATACAGTTAAAGATGAAACCGGTGGCGGAAATGATGGCTTAATTACTGGCGCGGATATCGCTACCGATGAAGTTGTTCACGGTGATGGCTCGTTGTTCTGCGACGATGGCGGTGATGGTGTGACTGTTGAATCCTTTCCGGCCTTGGAAAACTATCAAGACAATTCCTATCTCTTCTGGCTCAATTTCACTGTGCCAGGCACCGGTGGTTGGGATCAAATCATCGCGAAAAAGGCACCGGGTTCTGACCGTTCACCCGGTATCTGGACGTGTAATCGCGTGACTTTGCACATCCATTACCGTTTCAATCCTGGGAACGCTGGAAGCGATTGTGTCGGACCCGAGGGCGAAGGTGACGAATTCGCAACCGGCGACTGGCATCACATCGCGGGTGTCAAAGAGGGCACTGATTTCAAATTTTACATTGATGGCGAAGTCGTTGATGAAAAGACTGTTCCGGAAAGTCACGCACAAGGTGAAGAGAAGCTTTATATCGGTAAAACGACTTATAACTCCGCGAAGTTCTACCTTGATGAGCTTTTTGTCTACGATAGAGCCCTCAGTTCTGATGAGGTTTCAGAGATTATGTCGGGAGCACTCACGCCTGTTGAACCAAAAGACAAACTTTCTACGACGTGGGGACAGCTCAAAACGCGTCATAACTAATTTCACAGCGCGAAATGTCGGGACGACTCTCACGTCGTCCCGTATTCGTTTTCCCACCTGCTTGAATTTCATTTTTTTCTTATACATCCCGAAATCAGCTATCACCTATTTTATTGAAACTAAAAGTTGCAATTGTATATTTTTGTTGACATATTTCAGTCTTTTTTTTATGATAACTTCGTGGGTTGAAACGCGAGTACGCTTTATAAAAAAAAGATGGGTTGAAGCCATCTATAAGAAGCTGCTTGCATAGCATATTAATTCGCTTTAGACATGAGGAGGTTTACTCATGCGTTCAATGGTATATTCACTTGTCGTTGTCCTATTCATAATGGGTAGCGCGCTCACTACACACGCCGCTGTTAAAGACGACGGCTTAATCCTCTACTTCAGTTTCGATTCAGACAAAGGTGGCAAGATAGAAGATGAAACGGGTGGTGGAAATGATGCTGAAATAGTTGATGGCGCGAAGATTGTCACCGATGAAGTTGTCCACGGCAAAGGCGCGATATTATTTGATGCTGCAGGGGACAGCGTGACGGTTGATACCTTCAAGGCGTTAGAAGATTATACGGATAATTCCTTCCTCTTCTGGGTCAATTTTACGAAGGCAAACTCTGGTGGTTGGGATCAAATCATCGCGAAAAAGGCACCCGGTTCTGACCGCTCACCCGGCATCTGGACCTGTAACCGTGTGCCGCTGCACATCCACTACCGGTTTAATCCGGGAAACCAAGGGACAGGCTGTGCAGGTCCCGATGGAGAGAACGATACGTTTGAAATCGGAGAATGGTATCACATCGCAGGTGTTAAAGAGGATACGAAATTAGCGTTCTATGTCGATGGCAAAAAAGTCGCGGAACCACCTGTTCCGAAAGAGCATGCACAAGGTGCCGAGAAACTCTATATCGGTAAGACGACTTATAGTGCTGCGAAGTTTTACCTCGACGATCTCTACGTTTACGATAGAGCTCTTGATGCCGACGAGGTTTCAGAAGTAATGGACGGCAAACTCCTTCCTGTTGAACCTCAGGATAAGCTCACGACGACATGGGGACAAGTAAAAACGCGTCGTGATTAATTTCACGCCACGAGATGTAGGGCAGACGCTCACGTCGCCCTACATTCGTTCTTCTGCCTATATCTATTTACGCATTTGTGCATGTCTACGCTTGAATGTTATCTACCCCCAATCGTAAAAAGTCCTATCCTCTTCTTCGTCCTACTTGTTTCGTTTTTACCACTTCCAAGCTGGTGCGATGCTGAACAAGATATCAACAACCGGTTTGAGCGTGGTGTCCGTTATCTTGAGACGGAGCGGTATGACTTAGCACTCACCGAATTCCGATCCATTGAGCAGGAATTTACGACTTCAGCCGAGATTCGCAGCCTCGCGCAATACTATATCGGTTTTGTGCATCAGGAACTCAACGATCTGAGTCCAGCTGCCTCCGCGTATCAGGAAGCGTTGGCATTGAAAGCGTCACAAGAAGTACACGGGAACGCGCACCTCCAATTAGGTATTGTCTATAAATCACAAGGCAAATTGTCACTTGCTGAAAATCACCTCAAACAATCCGTTACACTGTTGCTCGCAGCTGGGAGAGCACATACACACCTCGGCGATGTATACCTCCTCCAACGCAGATTTAATGATGCTGAAAAGGCTTATCGAGCGGGTATTCGCCTGAATCCGGAGCATACTGAACCTTACTACGGACTCGGTCGGGTCGCTGAAATGCGAAATCATCTCCAGCAGGCTATGGAATATTACGATGCGGCACTCGTGCGGAATCGCTATCTATCACAGGTGCATTACCGTCGGTCCCGGACGTATCAGAAACTTGGGGATAAGGCAGAAGCCGCTGCTGCTATGTTACAATTCCAACGTCTAAAGACTTACGAGGACGAGATGCACCGGTTTCGGGAAGCCCTCTATACAAACCCGAACGTGCCGATACTATACATCAAATTAGGTGAACTCCACGAGACATACGACAACTTAACGGAAGCCGCACAGGTCTATGCATCTGCCACGCAGGTGCACCCGTCGTACTTGCCGGCATACATTCGTCTTGGTGAGGTGTTTATTCGACAGCGTGAACTTGGCAAAGCGGCTCGTGTGTATGAGCAAGCGGCGGAAATCGCAACTGATGATCCGCAAATTCAGACGAAATTAGGTGTTATCTATATAAATCAGGGCAAATTTGAGCAGGCGATTGTAGCGTTTCAGGAAGCGATTGCCATCGACAGTACAGCAGCAGCGGCATATAACAACCTCGCGCGCCTCTATGCTGGACTCGGAAAAGAGATGCAGCAAGCGATCGATTTGGCACAGCAAGCAGTTGTTTTAGCACCGACTGCGAAGCATTACGATACACTTGCTTACACTTACTACCGCAACGCTCAATATTCCAAAGCTTTAGAAGCAATCAACAAAGCGATTGCGATCGCCCCGAATGTGGATGCGTACAATACGTTACGCACCAAAATTCAAAAGGAGAAATGAATGAAAAAAGGGATATGTATCGGTTCACTACCCGGTAGTTCAGCAGAAGCACGGTTTACACTCGCGAAGGAAGCCGGATTTGATGGCGTTGAAATCGGCACCCTCGACAACGATAACGATCGGCTCGAGACAAAAGTGGTTGCCGAAGCGCACGATTTAGAAGTCATCAGTGTGATGAATAGCAAACATTGGGCATATCCGCTTTCCGATGCGGATGATCAAATCCGTGCGGAGTCGCGTGCCGGGATGCTTGACTCGATTGCGACTGCAAAGGCTGTTGGGGCAGAAACAGTCCTGCTCGTGCCTGCTGTTGTCAATGATAAAACCAGTTATGAGGAAGCCTATCAACGTTCACAAGCCGAAATTCGTAAACTGATTCCTGCAGCGAAAGACAACGGGATCTCGATCGCGCTTGAAAACGTTTGGAATAAGTTCCTGCTCAGTCCAATAGAATTCTGCCGTTACGTTGACGAATTTGACAGTGAGACAATAACTGCCTATTTCGATGTCGGGAACATCGTGCTGTACGGATATCCGCAACAGTGGATCCGTTCGCTCGGGAAACGTATCGCGAAGGTGCATGTTAAAGGTTTCAACGCAGCTGAAAGTCGGTTCACCTACCTAATTGAGGACTGCACAATTGATTGGAACGCTGTCATGTCGGCATTGGCAGATGTTGGATATGACGATTACATGACAGCGGAGCTGCCTGTCGATCAGGATAACCCGGAAGGCAGGGTGCATAGTATCAGCGAGGATATGGATAGAATTATCGCAGGCACCGTTTAATACCGACAAACCGTCTAAGCGAAATGTGTGGGGAGACCGAAGCGGTTTTCCCACAAACCGTATTAGCCCATTTGGAGAGCAGATTAAAAATATATGGAAATTATTATTCAACCGACTTACGAACAACTTACCGAGGTTGCCTCTGAAATCATCCGAGACGCGCTACTAAAAAAGCCGAACCTCGTTTTGGGACTCGCTACTGGAAGCACACCCATCGGTGTCTATGAAGCCTTAGTCGAGATGCATAAAACAGATGGACTCGATTTTTCAGGTGTAACAACCTTTAATTTGGACGAGTACGTTGGCATTCCGTCGGATCATTCGTATAGTTACCACACTTTTATGGACATACACCTTTTTAATCTCATTAACATTCCATCTGAAAATTGTCATATCCCACAAAGTACAGCGGTCGGGCATGCAGAATTCTGTGAACGCTATGAGGCGGCGATTGTGGCTGCTGGCGGGATCGACATCCAGGTTCTCGGTATCGGAAAGGACGGGCACATCGGTTTTAATGAACCGAGTTCATCCCTCGGCTCTCGGACTCGGATTAAAACACTGACGCGGCGGACGCGTGAGGCGAACGCGCCGCATTTCGGGGGTACTGTTGACGCTGTTCCGAAGATGGCGATTACAATGGGTGTCGGGACAATCATGGAAGCGAAACAGTGCCTATTATTGGCGAGCGGAGCATCGAAAGCAGAAGCAATAGCAAACGCCGCGGAGGGCCCAATTACTGCGGAGGTGCCAGCTTCGGTACTGCAGCTGCATCCACAAACAGTTGTCGTTATTGACGAAGCGGCAGCTTCACGACTCAAGCGGATAGATTATTACAAAGAGGTGTACGCGAACAAGTTAGAACTGTTGGCTCAGGAAGCTTGAGCGGCGGCATTAGCGGTTTTAATCGTCGGATAGACCGTATTCTTTCGTCTTTCGTTGTACTGTTCGACGACTCACCTTGAGTATTTCTGCGGCTTTTGCTTTGTTATTATCAACAGATTCGAGGGTTGCGCGGAGGGCTTCTCGGTTAATTTCATCGAGAGACATGCCGACTTTCACGTTCAAGCGTTGTTTCTCTGGTATCATATCAACCGACTCTCGGACATCAGGCACGGAAGGTAGGTTTGAAAAAGCTATACCGGTCGCTTTGAGAATCCGTTCAGGTAAATCTATTTGCTGGATTGTCGGCTGTGTTGATGTCACAACGAGTCCTTCTATACAGTTCTTCAACTCGCGGACGTTGCCTGGCCACGCGTATTTCATCAAAGTTCTGACAGCCTCTGGCGCTATACTCATCAGAGGTTTTGCGTTTTGTCTGCAAAACTCTTGAAGGAAATCCTTCACGAGCAGCGGGACATCTTCGATCCGTTCTTTCAGTGTTGAAAGCTGGATGGGTACGACGTTGAGTCGATCGTAAAGGTCAGGCAGGAATTCTCGTTTTTTGGCTGCGGTTTCTAAATCGTGGTTGGTGGCACATACGACACGGACATCCACCTGAATGGTTTTATCACCACCGACGCGTTCAAATTCCCGTTCTTCGAGCACACGTAAAAGACGTGCTTGGTTGGCGAGACTGAGTTGTGAAACTTCATCAAGAAATAGGGTGCCGCCGTGCGCGAGTTCAAATCTTCCTTTGCGTTGATAGTATGCGCCACTAAACGCCCCGCGTTCATGCCCGAAAAGTTCAGATTCTGCGAGGTTCTCATTGAGTGTTGCGCAATTAAAGGCGATGAGCGAACCGCGCCGCAAACTTCGATGGTGAATCGCACGGGCAACGAGTTCCTTACCTGTCCCTCGCGCCCCATAAATCATGACAGTCGCCTTTGTGGGTGCGATCTGCGCGATCATATCGCGAATCCTGACGATTTGCGGCGAGTTGCCTGTCAGTCGGCGTAAACCTTCCTTCTCATCGATTTGGGACAGGAGCTGCCGATTTTCAAAGGCGAGACGTTGGTTTTCGAGCGTTCTGTGTAGGAGTGCCGCCAGATGAACAGGGTTCACCGGTCTCGGTAGGAAATAGGTATCTTTGTATGCCAGCATCGCTTTGATACCGATGTCGGTTTCTAAAATATTTGGCTCAGTAATAAAAACCACACCAATGTCTGGATGGTGCTGTGCCGCTGCTTCTAAGAGTGCTAATCCATCAATCCGTTCCGCCTTTAACTGTGCAATAAGAATATCAACTTTCAGGTGTTCGATTTGGTGAAACGCCTGATACATGTTGCCTGTAACAATGAGGCGTAGCCCTTTACCTGCGAGTGTTTCACAGACAAGTTCGCGTTCGACTCGGTCGGCATCAACAATAAGTACAGTTCCTTGATCGTTCATTAAAACACCTTCCAATTTTTTATCCTCGGTGATCGTTTACAAATTTGGCGTTTACTCCGATTAATCTGCATGTAACCCTGCCATTAGTAGGTCAGGGCCATTCAATTGTACCTATTCACTTTATATATATGGATACGTCTTCCTCTGTAGGAGCGAGCTGCGCTCGCGATCTTTCCTAAGAACGGGCATATATGTAAAGCAAAACCATGATCCAAATCGTACAATTGAATACCCCTGTTAGTAGATAAAAAAGTATTGTTTAAAATTAGAAAATCAGGTAAACTATATAAACGTTGCCTATCATATTGGTTAGGTATATCTATCGTATTTCTTCGGAGGAATGAATGGATAACAGACTCAGTTCACTGTATAGACTTGGCGGGCTGACCGGCATTTTAAGCGGTGCTCTTATGCTCGCGTCCAGTATTTGGTTTATTGTTATTTCGGATCCGTCAATCGTTTCAGACCTATCGCAAGCAGATTTGGGAAAAATCGGAATTTTTCATGGAATAGGAGTTGTCACACTTATTTTGCTCGTGCCGACGCTGTTAGCAAGTTACGGTTTACTTTCTTCGGAAACCCCTACACGCAGTGCTTTAGGTGCGAGCATTGCTGTTCTCTGGATTACGATAGAATTAATTGCTCACTGCTCACAAACTGCTCCGATAAATGAGTTATCCAAGTTGGCTGGTGAAGATGCCAATGCTGAGATAGGCAAGTTCTTCTATATGTTCTGGCGAGAATGGGGTGAAGCACTCTTTATGACCGGGGCGTTCTTGTGTGTGCTGATGGCACTCTGTTACGGGTCAGCACTCTATGCCTGGGGTAATCCAATCGCTGCATACCTATTTTTTATTTCGATAGTCGCCTTTCCAGCAGGTCTTGTTTTGGGTCTTGATGTCCAATTACATGTGCTAATCCGCGGTATAGCATTCCTATTTCTTGGCGGTGTGCTGATACAAGTGCCGCACGAAGAAAACATCTAATGCTCAGAATAGAACCGGCGATTTATTGACCTTGAAACGGACGTACGGCGGTTGGTATTTAAGATGGAATTCATGTCATTCCTCGTCTTCGTTTAGCAATCTTTCCAGTTCTGCCAAAATATCTTCGTCGTCGTTTTCTGTATCGGTTGTGTTGGTGTCAAGCGTCTCCAGATCGGAGCGAAATTCTATCAGGTTACTGAGATAGCGTTCACGCGTTATATTTTCGGTTTCCCCATGTTCTTCACGCAGACACTCTCCACAGAATTCTCCAATCTGTTGAATACCGGCATCAATATCTTGCAAAGCCGCTTCGGCATTACCTTCTTGAAGACTCAACTCAGCGTTGGCGATGCAGTGCATCATAATCATATACCCTTTGTACTGATAGCTCTGCCAAGCGATGTCGGTCGGGGCATATTCACGTGCCAAATTTGTCACAGCAATATTCGTAGCTGTATCGCGTTGTACATCTTCCCACCGTTTAATACCAGCAAATAGAAGATAGCGTGTATACCGATGGAAAGATTCCTCAAAGAGGATATCCCACTCGTCTGACGTTAACTGGAATCCTTCACGTGTGCCGTGTTCTTCCTCATACGTCCGCAATTTAGCAAAAAAGTAATCGTAATAAGAGTCGACCCCGTGTGGACGCATGCCGTCGGGGCGACCTGTCGCATAGATACGGGAGATAGTGAAGGCGTTAGGCTGCACGACAATCACCTCCCTACCATCTTCAATTTGTAGGATACTCACCGGACGCTCTGCATCAAGATTGAGCATCTCAAGGATCCGGTCAAAGGTCTGAACCCATCGGGTATTTCTCTGTATAGAATCGTTCGCCATTTTTATTTCCTTATACCATTTGAAAAAATATGTATTGCATTAAATACACCGTTCACCAGACCTTGGGGGTGCTTTGGAACTGCACCGGTCATCCCCAAAGGCAGTAGATTCTTTTAAGAGCAGCTATCCATCAGAATTGGTATGCGTCAGAAGTTACTGGAGCATCTTAAAATAATCTTGGAGCGGTGTGACAGTAATATCTCCACGCTGCAGTGCATCAATAGCGTTCACGGCTGCCGCTGCGCCAGGTATGGTTGTAAAAATCGGGATGTCGTGCGCTATCGCCATCTCTCGAATTAAGAGTTCATTCGGGCGGTGCAAATCGCCAGTAGGTGTATTGATGATCAAATCAACTGCGTGGTTTTTGATGTAATCGTGAATCGTTGGTCTTCCCTTACCGATGCTAAAGACGAGTTCTGGCTGCATTCCGTTGCGGAGGAGTACCTTCGCGGTTCCGTGCGTAGCGATAAGTTCAAACCCCATATCTGTCAGTCTCTTAGCAATAAAAATGATTGCGCGTTTGTCTTTATTTTTCACGCTAATGAATACTTTCCCGCCGAGGGGTAGCGTGTAGCCGCACGCCTTCTGTGCCTTCGCAAAAGCGCGGGAGACATCTGTATCAATTCCCATGACCTCGCCGGTCGATTTCATTTCGGGCCCCAAACGTGTATTTGAACCTGGGAAACGGTTGAACGGAAAGACGGGTGCCTTGACGCTGAAATATGCGGGTTCAATTTCATTTGTAAATCCGAGTTCATCAAGCGTTTTACCTGCCATGACGCGCGCAGCGAGTTTCGCGAGCGGTACACCGATCGCTTTACTGACAAATGGAATCGTTCGAGACGCCCGTGGGTTCACCTCAAGCACGTAAATATCGTCACTTTTAATTGCGTATTGGACGTTCATCAAACCGCGTACACGGAGTGCTTTCGCCAAATCGTAGGTAAAGATTTTGAGTTTTTCGATCTGTTCATCTACGAGTGTATACGGTGGTAGGACACAGTCGCTGTCCCCCGAATGGATACCGGCTTCCTCAATATGCTCCATGATACCACCGATGACCGTTCGGTTTCCATCCGAGATTGCATCAACATCAACTTCAATGGCTTCCTCAAGATATTTGTCAATCAAGACGGGATGCTCAGGCGACGCTTCGACTGCAGTGTTCATGTATTCATGTAGGAGGGCTTCATCGTAAACGATCTGCATGGCACGCCCTCCCAAAACATAAGAGGGACGGACAATAACGGGATAACCGAGAGCAGCGGCGATAGGGGCAGCCTCTTCACTTGATGTCACCGTCCCGTTTGGGGGTTGCCTTAACCCGATGTCGTTTAATACGGCTTTAAAGAGTCGTCGATCCTCGGAGCGCGCGATATCTTCAGGACTCGTGCCGATTATCGGCACCCCCGCTTCTTTGAGGGCAATCGCGAGATTCAACGGGGTCTGTCCACCGAACTGCACAATGACCCCAGACGGTTTCTCCTTGTGATAGATGTTCAGGACGTGTTCAACGGTCAACGGTTCAAAATAGAGGCGGTCGGAGGTATCGTAATCGGTACTGACGGTTTCGGGATTGCTATTTACCATGATGGTCTCATAGCCGTCTTCTTTGAGGGCGATTGCCGCATGGACACAGCAGTAGTCAAATTCGATACCTTGTCCAATCCGGTTCGGACCCCCACCGAGAATCATTATTTTTTCTTTATCTGAAGGTCGTACCTCATCTTCGCTCGAAAGGGTGGAATAATAGTAGGGTGTTTCTGCCTCGAACTCAGCGGCACAGGTATCAACGGTTTTGAACGTCGCTTCGATACCGAGCTCTTTCCGACATTCACGGATAGCACCTTCGGATACATCGTATATCTCCGCTAATTGGTGATCGGAAAATCCATATTGTTTTGCTTGTTGTAAGACTGTTTTTGCGACATCCGCATCCGTTCCACAATTTTGTGATCCAGGGGTTGTACCGATATTTTGTAAACGCTGTTTTATATGTTTTTGGGTGTTCGGTTCGCAGAGCGTATTTTCAAAGTCAACTATTTCCTTAAAATTATAAAGGAAAAATGGATCAATGTGGGTATAGGCATGTATTTCTTCAATGCTCATGCCGCGTGTGAGAGCAGCTTTGATATAAAAAATCCGCTTGACATTAGGAACGCTCAATTTGCTCGGAATTTCAGACAAGGGCAGGTCATCAAGTGGGTGGTTATCTAACCCGTGCCATCCGTTCTCCAGCGACCTCAATCCCTTCTGTAACGCCTCTTTAAAGGTTCGACCGATAGCCATCGCCTCGCCGACGGATTTCATTTGTGTTGTGAGTGTTTCATCGGTACCTTGGAATTTTTCAAATGCCCAGCGCGGGATTTTGACAACGACGTAATCAATTGTCGGTTCAAAGCAGGCAGGCGTTTCGGCGGTGATGTCGTTCGGAATCTCATCTAAATTGTAGCCGACAGCGAGTTTCGCAGCGATTTTGGCGATCGGGAAACCTGTCGCTTTTGACGCAAGCGCGGAGCTGCGCGAGACACGCGGATTCATCTCGATAACCACCTGCCTACCCGTCTTTGGATCAACAGCAAATTGGATGTTGGAACCGCCAGTGTCAACACCTATTTCTCGGATGATCTTAATCGCGGAATTCCGCATCAGCTGATACTCTTTATCCGTCAAGGTCTGGATAGGGGCGACGGTAATACTATCGCCGGTGTGGACACCCATCGCGTCAACATTTTCAATCGAGCAGATGATAACAACGTTGTCTGCCCCATCTCGCATGACTTCTAACTCGAATTCTTTCCATCCGATGACAGATTCTTCAATCAACAATTCGTTAATCGGACTGAGTGCGAGTCCTTTCGTGACCATCTTTTCGTATTCTTCGATATTGTAAGCGATCCCGCCCCCTGTGCCACCGAGCGTGAAGGCTGGACGAATGATTGCTGGAAAACCGATCCCTTGGACAAGTTGAAGTGCCTCGTGTACGGTGTGGGCGATGCCGCTATGCGGGACTTCAAGTCCGATTTCTATCATTGCTTCTTTGAAGAGTGCACGATCTTCCGCTTTTTGGATAGCCGGTAATTTTGCTCCGATAAGCTCAACACCATACTTATCGAGTACACCCAACTCTGCAAGTTCAACGGACACGTTCAAAGCGGTTTGTCCACCGAGTGTCGGTAGCAGGGCATCTGGACGCTCTTTGGCGATGACAAGTTCCACCGTGTCAGCCGTGATTGGTTCGATGTAGGTCTGATCGGCGAAATCCGGGTCGGTCATAATCGTGGCAGGATTGCTATTGACGAGGGTGATTTCGTACCCCTCCTCCTTGAGTGCCTTACATGCCTGCGTCCCTGAGTAGTCAAACTCGCACGCCTGTCCGATGATAATTGCCCCAGATCCGATAATTAAGATTTTATTTATATCTGTTCGCTTTGGCATTTTTTAATTTGGTCCTAACGGGTCTGTCAGGTCCCTTTAGACATCGGGCTGGGTTCTCAAAAACCCGCCTTTCACCTTCGGCTACAGGCTGCCCTCAATTGGGTTAACATTCATCCATCATCTCAGTAAAACGTGAGAAGAGATAACTGGAATCGTGCGGACCGGGGGACGCTTCTGGATGATACTGGACGGAAAAGAGCGGATACTCCCGGTGTTGTATCCCTTCGAGTGTATTATCATTTAAATTGATATGTGTAATGTCAACGCTATTCGGCAGTGAATCGATATCAACACAGAATCCGTGGTTTTGGGATGTAATTTCGACGCGGTCGCTCTCAAGATGTTTGACGGGTTGGTTCGCGCCTCGGTGTCCAAACTTCAGTTTATAGGTTTTTCCGCCGAGCGCAAGCCCGAGAAGCTGGTGTCCCAGACAAATCCCAAAAAGCGGTTTTTTGCCTATTAACCCTTGAATTGTCTCGATTGCGTAGCCGACCGGCATCGGATCCCCTGGACCATTTGACAGGAAAACACCGTCCGGCTCCGCCGCGAGAATATCTTCAGCAGTCGTCTGCGCCGGCACAACTTGTACCTCGCATCCATGTTCAGTGAGTTGGCGCAAGATATTATATTTAATCCCGAAATCGAGAGCGATGACTTTATGGCTATTAGAAACTGTCGCCTGTCGGTTGTCAGTTAAGAGGTTATTTGTTAAACCGGAGCCCTCTTGCTGATGCCTGACTGCTGATGGCTGACCGTTTTCTTCCTGATGACTGTTCCGCCAGGCATACGGATTCGGACAGGTCACGCGTTGAACCAAATCCCAACCGACCAACCCGGGCCATGCTTGCGCTTTCGCAACAAGGTTTTCAGGGTTCAAGTCGTCTGTAGAGAGACAACCGTTCATGACACCATGAACCCGAAGACGGCGCGTGAGCGCGCGCGTATCAATCCCTTGGATGCCGATGATACCGTGTTCGGATAGGTAAGTATCTAAACTCCATTTTGAACGCCAATTACTATGGTACGCACTGTATTCACGAACAACAAACCCTTCTACTTGTGGACCGATAGATTCAACGTCTGCTTCGTTGCAACCGTAATTACCTATCAACGGATATGTCATTGTGACGATTTGCCCTTTGTAGGACGGATCGGTTAGGACTTCCTGATAACCAGTCATGCTGGTATTAAAGACGACTTCACCGATGGCTTCGCCTGTGGCTCCAAACTGTTCGCCCTCGAAAACTGTTCCGTCGGTTAACGCCAGAATTGCTTTCATTTTTTTTAATTTTCCTTGCGGTTCGTTCAGGTGGATTGTAGGAGAAACAGTCCTCTCCGTATATCCGCCTGCGCCGTTGTTGCAGGCTACGCGCTTTTTTACCGCGAGCTGGGAGGCACTCCGATTCTGGCGCCTTCCCTAAGTGTAACCGTCTGCCAGCCTTTAAGTTTCCATCCATTAAAAGGTGTATTTTGACTTTTTGAACGAGATTGCGTTATGTCAACCCGATTCAGTGTGTCCACATCAATGACAGTAACATCCGCAACCGCGCCAACAGAAAGTGTTCCTCGGTCAATACCGAGTATATTCGCCGGAACAACGGTCATCTTCGCGATTGCCTCTGCTAATGTGAGATGTCCCGGTTGAACGAGATATGTAAACACGAGAGGTAGACATGTCTCTAAGCCGATAATACCGTTAGGTGCATCCACCATGCCTTCTGCCTTTTCGGCAGGTGTGTGAGGCGCGTGGTCGGTCGCTATTGCGTCAATTGTCCCGTCGCGTAATCCCTCAATAATTGCGTCAATATCCGTCTGTGTACGTAACGGCGGATGCATCTTAGCATTCGTTCCCTGTTTCTCGACCTCTGTATCGGTGAGGGTCCAGTGGTGTGGGCACGCCTCAGCAGTGACATGAATACCCCGCTTCTTTCCTTGACGGACCAACTCAACGGCACCGGCAGTGCTGACGTGTAGGACATGAAGATGTCCACCTGTCATCTCTGCTAACATAATATCGCGTGCGACGATGATGTCCTCTGCAGCGTTTGGACTCCCAATAAGACCGAGCTTTCGAGATGTCTCTCCGAGGTTCATGACTGCCCCGGCATTCAGATTATGCTCTTCACAGTGAACCATGATAGGAAAACCGAGTTCTGCGCTCATGATGAGAGCGTCTCGCATGAGCGCAGCGTTCATGACGGTGACGCCGTCATCCGTAAAACCGACGGCACCCGCGGCATACATCCCGCGCATATCGGTAAGTTCATCACCCGCAAGTTCCTTGGTAATACTACCGAACGGAAAAACATTTGTCTTTGCAGTTTTGCTGGCGATGTCATAAATCTGTTCGATCTTCTCAGATGTGTCTATTACTGGTGACGTGTTTGCCATACAGGCGACGGATGTGAACCCACCCGCTGCTGCCGCTGCTGTGCCAGTCTCAATTGTCTCTTTATGCTCAAATCCGGGTTCACGGAGATGCACATGCATATCGATTAAACCCGGGGTAACAACTGCGCCCGCTGCCTCGTATACATCGGCAGTTTGATCGTCGGCTAATTTTCCGCGACCATCGACCTTAGCGATTTTGCCATCTATGATGTGTAGGTCTCCGACTGCGTCAATATTATTGGCTGGATCGATGATATGTCCCTTAACGATACACGCGTTGTTCATTCACTCCCTCTTTCATAAATGATAGCCGAGTCTACGCCACCCTCTTCGGCGAGGCGTACCCGAACGAACTCTTTTCGGGAGGTCGGGACATTTTTGCCCACGTAGTCGGAGGCGATCGGCAATTCACGATGACCTCTATCAATCAGGGTTGCCAATTGGATTGCAGCGGGTCTACCGAAGTCCATGAGGGCATCCATTGCGGCGCGAACAGTGCGCCCTGTATAGAGTACCTCGTCTACTAAGATTACCCGTTTGTCAGTCGTGTCAAAAGGTATATCGGTCGTATTAACCTGAATCTGTGTTTCATGGAGGTTAATGTCATCTCGATAGAGCGTGACATCAATGGCGCCAACCTCGACCTCAATCTGTTCGATGCGTTCGAGGTTTTCGGCGATGCGATGTGCCAGAATATCGCCACGGCTTTTAACGCCAACAAGCACGAGATCATCGATATGCTTATGGTTATGCTCTAAGATTTCGTGAGCAATCCTGAGTAAGGCACGACGAATTTCTTCGGCGTTCATCACTTGTGTTTTTTCACGCATTTCCATTTTTTGGGATCCTATGAAATGTCTTAATAACAAAAAAGCCTCTCCCGTCTAATGTGACGAGAAAGGCATCAACCAAACAATTCCGATGGACAGTTTAAATTTTGAGTACAATTCAAAGTGCGATCTTGCATCCTTTTTTCAACCTCTCTGGATTGGATTAAAAAGGTTTTGGGTATGAATGTTCGCTGATTATTATATTATACGATATTTGTGCCTTAATTGCAAATTTTTATTTTCGTGGTGCGCTATCGGGTTTCCGAGCGTATAACCCGCTCAGGAAGACTATACCTTTTGCTCTACCATACTTGAGAGAATACCGAGGATTTTGTCGCATTGTGAGATGTGATAGACCACTCTATCAATATGAAGTTTTTCGCCTTCCAATTTGAGAAACCGCCAATCTGTTCCGGAGGTTGTGGCGCCATAGATGCAAGAAATGTTGTTACCTCTCTCAGCGTTAAAACGTTGTGCTGCGATCATCTCGGCGGCACACTGACCGAGTCCGACTATCAAATTCTCGCGTTTTGCTTCGACCAGAATGATAACGGGTGCCTCTAAGAAAGAGAGTAGCGGAGACAGACTCACTAAAAAATCGCATACCCCCGTTAACCCTTGCTCAGCATCAACGCTAAACTCAATTCCTGAAAAAAAGCTGATACGGTGGTCGAAATGTTTTCGGAGTTCAAACAGCACATCAGCCACGATCAACTCCGAGCGTGCTTTCTCTGTGCCACTGGAGATGGCTAATTCCACCCTTTCCGCTAACTCGTCTGTGAAACGCTCCCGTAGTGCTACTGTTGATGCTTGAGAAAAAATGTCAGCGGACTCAACTATTTCTAATTGAAACTCTCGGCGGACCGCCTCTAAAGTAAAATTGCTATATGCCATTTGTCAGTGCCTCCTATAGGAATTTATGCCTTTTGCTCCACCATGCTTGCGAGGATACCGAGGATTTTATCGCACTGCTAATTAACGTTTTCACTGCTGTTTCTAAAGTAAAATCGCTATAAGCCATATCGTAAACCTCCTTTCGGTAGAATTATTATTAGGACTTACGCATATCGCTCTTTTGTACCACAATCTGTTAGATTGTGACGCAAAAACGCTGTGTTTTCAGAAGAATTTCATCTGACAGAGCCACCTATAGCCAAAAGTGCGTAAGTCCTGATTATAACAGATTATACCGCAATGTGTCCAATTTCACCTACGCGTCCGTGAAGGTCTGTCTTCTCATTTCTGGCGACGACGTGTCCCTTAGTATAATAATCAAGTTGTTTTAGCACACCTACATTTGTAAGATAGAAGTTTCTGTCTTTGCAGTGCGATAAATCGCACGACTACGAACCTTTACTCAAGTTCAAAATTGATAAAGCACATGTCGCCCCGCTGGGGCTAAAAGTAATTGGTTATCCGCGTTTCTATAAACATGTCGCCCCGCTGGGGCTGCTATCGTTGATAGGTTCAGAATCCTTAACAGAGATGACACCAAAAGCCACTAACAAGCAGAGATAGGATAAACCACGTCAGCGCGAAGAGCTTGTGCCGCAAAACGAAAAGCTGCACGGATACCCTCCTCAGTTAAGCGCGGATATGCCTCAAGCAATTGCTCAATCGTTTCGCCTGCCGCGAACTTCTCCAAAATCAACTCAACAGGGATACGGGTCCCGGTAATAACAGGTTTTCCCATCATAATAGACGATTTTATACTGTTTTGTATTGAAAACAAGGTGTTTTTTTTCACATAATGGAGGCATATTAATTAGCATTTTTTAGCATTTTCACAACCGCGTATTGAGAAACCATTGATAAATAGTGGCTTCCGAGTGCTTTTGAGAAATACCAGATCGTGTCCGAATTCCGCTGAGATTTTTCGCCGCATTTCGTGAACTTCTTCCATTATGCTACATTCTGAAGTCTTCCTGTTTTCCATGCTTCGTGCCACCTCTTATATTTCTATATGACGTGAATTTGGCCAATACGTTCAACAACCCACTCGCGAATTAGGTTTTCGGGGGACATCCCACGCGATTGAGCAAGGGCGTTAAGTGTTTCCAACTCACCAGGTGCTAAAGCAACAAGAAGTCGGGCAGAAAGTTCAAAAACAGGTTCATCCACTTCCTCAAGTTCGTCTTCAAAATCGGTTAAGTCATGCGTGTCCCAGAAATCTGCAAGCTGTTGAATAGAATCGGTCTTTGGAATATTTTTTCTCTTCATCGGTTCCTCCATTGTCTATATTGAGAGTGTTTCTTCACAGCCCTTACACCTTTTGTTCTACCATACTCACGAGGATACCGAGGATTTTGTCGCATTGCCCAATAGAATAAACTTCTTTATCAATATAGAGTTGTTGTCCTTCTAATTTAAGGAATTGCCATACTGTGCCTGTAGTAGCAGCTCCATAAATGCAAGGGATTTCATTTTTTCTTTCGGTATTAAAACGTTGTGCGGCAAGCATCTCTGCCACACACTGCCCAAAACCAGTCGTCGGTTCATCCTTCTTTGCTTCAACAAGGACAATGATAGGTGCCTCTAAATAAAATTGCGTAGGCGAGTGACTAATTAGGAAATCACACACACCAGTCAACCCGCTTTGCTCATCAACGTTGAAATCTATACCTGAAAATAGGCTGATACGCCGCGTGAAGTGCTCACGGAGTTCAATAAGAACACTAGCGACAATCATTTCTGATTTCGCCTTCTCTGTTCCTATAGCAACAGCTAACGGCACATTACGCGACAATGTTGTTGTGAGGTATTCGCTTGTTTCCACCGGTTCTATGCCCGAAGAAATGTCTGCGGCTTCATCAGCCTCCAGCTGAAATGTCTTTCGAACTGTTTCTAAGGTGAAATTGCTATATGCCATTTGTGCTAACCCTCCTTACGCAAAATTATTATAACAAACCGCCAAGTGATTAGTAGCCAATAGGTATTATACCCAATTAACATCAGAATTCGCAATGAAGAAGGACAAATCCATCTATTCTCCCTGCACGGCACTAATCTCATCTTCCGAAATCTTGTGGACACTCTTCGGGTTAAACGTCTGTGTCGTACCTACGCGGAGGGCAACTTCAATCCTACCCCCCGTTAGCACAAAGAACTGGATCAGGAAACCGCCACCCTGCATGGATTCGACCTGATACTCGTCTTCGTCAAGATTACCGAGCCATGTCGGTAGAGATTCTTCAAACTTCGGGTGTGTAAGGACGTTCTCCGGCAACGCGATAATTAAGGTGCCGGGCGCATCGCCGATAGCATTGCCGATAACTTCCCGTCTCTCTACCATAAATGGCACAACATGACTGGCGTATTCAAAATCATCGGGGGTAGTGCGTTCTGGTGGTACAAGTCCCCACGTCAGATGATGGATAAACGGGTTTCCGTATCCTTGCCCAAGCATGTGCTGCAGTGCCAATTTATCAACCGGATGTACAACCGCAACGTAATCGAACCATCCATCACGGTGTGCTGGACTCCTTGCTGGCAGTTGCGCGGAGACATTGATGTAGTCGCAACCGTCAACAGGCGATGGATAGCATCGCGCATCCCATCCGTTGACGTAACCGAGCTGCTTCAAACCGTCTGCGACGAGGTGTGGCGGATCACAGAAAATCGCGGCGTGATCCATATTCGGGTAGATTTCTACACCCGCATCAATGACGCGTTCCGCAACATCGGTCGCCTCTGTAAAGCGGAGATCGGCGTTTTCGATTGTCAAATAGTCCGTAAAATTTGTTGGTAATTTCATCAAACTTTCCATGAGAAACCCCTATTTGTATCTTGAAGGAAGGGCAGTTAGAAGAATCAATTAATCCGAGTCAGATATTGCAAGTTTATCAGAAACAGCGTTGACAAGCAAGTGTTTTTGGTATCCTTTCAAGTCAAAAGTTGTTGAAAAAAGTGCAGATCTCTGATAAGGTTAATGTAGACTTGAATGCTATGTCCTATACTCAAAAACAGAGGAGCACTTTATGCGAAAAAATACATTTAGAGAACTACTCAACGCTGACAAACCGACAGTTGGCACACATATCCATACCACTTGGCCCTCCATCGTTGAGGCGATTGGACACACAGGTTTGTATGACTACGTCGAATTCGTAGGCGAATACGGTCCGTTTGATCTTCACGATCTGGACAACTTGTGTCGAGCGGCTGAACTGCACAACATTTCCACAATGATCAAGGTAGACCAAGAACCGCGCGGTTTTATTGCGCAACGCGCAATCGGTTCAGGTTTCCAAAGTGTGCTTTATGCAGATTGCCAAAACGTTGAAGATGTGAAGGAATGTGTGAAGATTACGCGTGCAGATACACCGGAAGATGGTGGCAGCTACGGTGTCGCAACCCGCCGATTCTCCTATATGGGGTACGGTGGCGGGCCGGAATACGTGCAGGCACTCCGTGATGTCGTTAACGTCATTATGATTGAGAAGAAAGGCACTGTTGATAACCTCGAAGAGGTACTGTCTGTTGAAGGCGTTGACATGATCCAATGGGGTGGTTCGGACTATTCCATGAGTGTGGGGATGGTCGGTCAACGTGGTGCTCCTGAAATCCGAGAGGCACACGACAAGGTGTTCAAGACCGCCGTAAAAATGGGGGTGCCGCCGCGCGCCGAAATCGGAAGTGCCGACGACGCGAAACGCTATCTGGATATAGGCGTGCGACATTTCTGTATCGGTACTGATATTTCCATTCTCTACAGTTGGTGGCGTCAGGAAGGGGACGGATTACGGAAGGCATTAGAAGGACATTAGAGCAGGCATCGGTTATCGTAGGGACGAGGGAACCTCGCCCCTACGGTGTCTGATAACTATTAAAGCATCGACTGCATCTTTTCTGCGACCCAGTCTACAGCGACATCAATCATCGCTTGCCCTTTTTCTGCTGTGGCAAGTTTTGCCTGATGATGGTATTCGCGATCGGATTTCGCCTGACCTTCATTGGAGATGGTGAGTTTCGCGCTGTCGTAATCCACACCGTTCCAATCCACATTTTCCGCGAAGGCGGCGAGCGCAAACGCTGTTTCAAATTCTGCAGCGTGTCCGGGACAGATACCGGATTCCATCTGTTCCTGCACTAACTCACTGCTGTATGCCTCCCAATACGAGTGAAACGCAATATTGATACCGAGTTTCTCTCGGTAGTCGTCCAAGCGTTGATTCACCGGACCCGCATTCCCGGCATGACCGTTGACAATCAGAATGTTTTCAACCCCGTGTCGGCGCATGCTATCGGCGACATCATAAAGCACTTCGCCAAAGACTTCGGCACGGAGTGTGAGCGTCCCTTTATGGTCCATCCAGTGTTCCGAGACACCGATGGCTAAAGGTGTTGTGACGATCACCTGTGGGAACAACTTTTCAGCCGCTAATTTGGAGACATATACGGCACTCTGCGTGTCGTGATACATCGCCAAGTGCTCGTTGTGTTGCTCAGTGCTACCTGTTGGAATAATTGCACCTTTGAGCGTACCCGCGTCAATCGCCTCACGGACATAACGCCGTTGGTTTTCCCAGAGCAATACAGATTTGATTTGAGACATCATCTAACCTCCACTGTTTTTCGGTAGGCCATTATACCTACCGAGCGTGTTTCGGACAGCCGCAATCCCGTCTTCCATCAATTCCTGATCGGGTGGAAGATAGTCCTGCAAACTCTCCCAATCGTATTCGTTTTGCTGCGCGTCTCTGTTCTTAAAAAGGATTTTGGTGCCGTAATCTCGGATTTCATTGATTGCCCATTCATAGATATAGAAACCGAAAATGTCGGCGTGTAGCGTAACCGAGTCTTGTCTTTCCGTAAGATAACTATCCAAAACCACCTCAAATCGTTCACCTGTGAAAGATACCAGGTCTTTTTCAGGGGGTCCCAAGCAGACACCGTCCCAATCGATGATGTGAAGTCGGTTTTCAGTATCGAAAATAAGATTACCGGGTGTTGGGTCGCCGTGTGTAATGACGAAAGGCGTTTGTTTTGATGCCGCCGAACGTCCGAGGCTATCGTATCGCTCAAGCGTTTGTAACACCTCTGGTTGGTGTTGTGCAATTGCTTCAAGAAGTTGCTGCTGGTATCGGTTCCGAGGCGGTATCTGTTCCGGTGCCTCAAGCACTGTGTGCAGTTCGTGCCGTGAAGGTAAATTGTATGTTGCGATTGTGAGGTTATCATAAGCGATTGTATCTGTGCATCTGTGGATCGCCGCGAGTAATGCTCCGGTTCGCGATAGTTCTGCATCGGTGAAATCTTTCCCGACTTTCCATAAATCCCAACGGCTTTTGCCTTCAATGAACGGAAATAGGGCGACACGGAAACCTTGCCACGGAACGCTCAGTGTTCCTTTCTGCGTTTCCAAAGGCGCGACGATGCCGGATATGTTGCACTGATTTCGCAAAAGCGAAGCCACCTGCAAACGACTATTTGGCACAGAAGTTGAGGCTTTCGCAAAATACTTCTCGCCATTTTCTGACAAAACGATGTACCCGTAACTGTCCTCACCTTCCGGGAAAAAGGTGATGGACTGCAACGGTAAACCGTAGGCAGTCCTGAGTTGTTCGAGTAATTCCGTTTTATCAAAGGTGTTGTCAACCTTCATAAGCGATGTGATGCGGACGCATGCGTCCCGGGTTTCAGAGGACTCTATTTGAATTGCGCGAAATAACTATCAATTTCAGATCTTAACTCAATACCTGCCTGTTCAAAGGCATCCAACAGATCTGCGTAAGTTCCTTCACCACCCAAAAAATCCCAGAGTTCTTCTGCTATCAAAACTTCATGATCTAAATCCAACATTCCTCTCAAAGTTCATCGGCTATACGGTTTTGGTTCATAAGGATTGTACGGAAAGCCAATTATTGTGTTTATGACTTTTTCTGGTTTTTTTGTTAATTCAGCAGCGGTCCATTCCAATAGAGTGCGTTTGATTTTTTCAACACCACCTCTGTTAGGTTTCACAGTTTTCAGATCAATTAAGAACAATTCGCCTTCATGGTTCTCCAGCCAAACATCTACTTGAGTCAGTTTTACTGTTTCTAAATCGCTAGTTCGACAAACTGCTCTAAGTGCTTCTATTTCAGCGTATTTATTCGGTTCTCTATTAGCTGTCCTTAAGCCATCCATTATGGTCTGAATTTGTTGCTGTGCCTTGGTACCGATTCTATCCCCTGGTTTAACTTGAGTTTTTGCCACTTTAAACCTTTCACGTGCTAATGCAATAGCCACTGGTTCGTAAATTGAGACCCCAAATGTTGTATTCAAGGATTGAATAAAAGAATACAAAGCCATTCGATCTTTGCCAAGCAAACGATAGTGAAAAGGCATCTTATCCGTTTCAGGTTCATAGGATTGAAACTTAGCCCGCAGACAATCCTTAATTTTCTCTTTAATCACTATTTGTCGTTGTGAATGCATCCCCTTAATCCTTTTTCTCTTTCAGGTGAAATATCGTTTCGGAATATGCCGATCCCCGATTTTTTTCGGTTCGGTTCAGCACAGGACGCTTGTGTTGATTGACAATCTGCATTCCCACCATTTCAGCGATAGTCGGATACATATTGAACTTATCGTTTGCAACAACAAAGACATCGTAATCGTCAGCCAAAAATCGCTTACAGTTTTTGAAAACTGCTGCGACACCGTGAATGTAAGATTCCCTCGCTTCTCTCCCTTTTCCTCTAAATAAGGGACCAATTTCTAATTCATCTAATCTTTTGAAACCGAAGAGATCGTAAGCGTAGGCGTGCTGCTCGTGATAATTAATGAGCCCGACATACGGCGGACTTGTGAAGATACCCTTAATCCGTTGCTTTTGGACTAATTCTGCGAGATGAGGACTTGCGTGCTTTAGCATCGTGAAAATGTTAATTGTTCGCGAATCACCGGTTAAACAGTGTTGAAAAGTGTCTGTTTTTAGCTTGCTGAATTCACCCCATCGTTGCACACTATCCTTACAGTATCGGTCCCACCAACTGAGGATTGAAAAGAGCGGTTTGCAAATTTTCCCGTGTTTTCGGCAATAATAGGTTGTCGTTACAGGCTTCCGCAATGTACCTAAATCTGCGTGTGTTGTGGCTCTACAGGAACGGATCGTTCGACTCAATATCAACATCAAGGCATTTTGTGTTGAAGGATCCTCAACTTCTTGAATTAAGTTGTGGACGAAATCAATCTCGGCTCTGACTCCGGGAAGATACCACTGCTTCATGAAACGAGCGGAATCAGCGGGCATTTGTAGATCAATTTGGTACTCCGTCACAAGTTCACGATACGTTTTTAGAAAAGCGGTCTCTTTCTCGGCTCCATACTGTTTCTGGTCAATTTCACCCACCCTGACGCGGCGTTTGAAAGAGACCGGAAAGTATTGATTATTGAATTCGATAAGTTTCGCTGCGAGTTTCGCGTCAAATTCGAGTATTCCAGAGGTGGCGACAAAATTCTTGAGGGCATCCGTAATTTTCCGGCTTTCCGCATACAGATGCGTCAAATTATATTGCCCCACCTTGGCATTGGAAATAAAAGCGTTGAACGCTGAAACGTCAATACCAATCGCGTGCATACCGAGTTCACTCGCTTGGACTAAGGTTGTACCACTCCCGCAAAATGGGTCAAGCACAATATCCCCCGATTTAAAATGGACATCCTTTTTAAAGTTATCGGTATGCGAATCTAAAAAATATTCAACCAATTGGGGAATGAATTTGCCTTTGTATGGATGCAATCTGTGGACGTGTTTTGTTGTCTCTGCCTCTTTGAATTTTTCAAAGGACAACGTCCAATTCAGATCGTTGCCGAGTTCGTCTTTCCATCGTCTCTCTCGACGATCCAAACTGTAGTAAGCCTCAAGACTTTGCTTATGGACCATCGTGAACCCATTATCAACGACAGATTCAATCCGACCGTATTGGATTAAATAGGTGATGTTTGCAGGTGTAACGTTTTTGTTCAAGTGTTCTGAAGCCCATTGGCTTGCCTGTTTAAGGGTTAATAACATTTTCAGTTCCACTCAATTTGTCGTGCTCGGTTCGACTTTCTGAAGAACCACTTTGCTTGGGTTACGCAAGTTTAAAGTTTTGGCGATGTTGCCCATGTTAATCGCGATCTTGAACTGTTTGGTAGAGGTCGAAAACCGTCCCAAGTACTCCCCGACGGGAACATCGCCATAGTTTTCAACGAATTTTATCTGAATTTTCTGTCCTGTTGCAAACGCCGCTTCAAGTGTGTCACCCAGTTTCCAACCGCGTTCGGTAAACGGCGCGATTTCCAGATTCGTCACAGCGTTGCCGTGGTCGTCAATCTCGATGATCGTCGCAGAGATAGATGCCGTTTGAATGCTTTCTGACATCCCTGTTTTTTGGCTGCATCCGATAAGGAGCACAGTCGTCGTACAAACAGCAAAGATGACTAATTTCCAGTAATATATATCGATCCGATAGCGAAATTTCAAGGTGATTCCTCCTTGGGTCTTCTATAAACTGCATTAAGTATAGAGGAAAGGCAGGCAAATGTCAAGAAAAAGGAGATGCGGGTTAAAATGATTTACTTTGACATCCAAACATGTTTATGTTATTCTTTTTTAGGATTGTTTCTTATACAGTATACCGTAACAAACGAACCCAATTTAAACTGAAGGATTAAATAAAGGTGAATATGACCACGCAAACAAAGTTCTATAATCAATTTTTAAAAGGTCTGAGTTCTGTAAAAGTCACGTTCCTATTGTTCGCTATTCTGTTGAGTCTTGCCGGTTGTGAAAGGATATCGCCTCCGATGCTACCGGATGACAGCACCGTAGTTGATGCGGAGCCGCTTACGGTCATGACTTACAATGTTTATGTCGGGAGCAGCGCGGAACCGATTTTGTCTGTAGAGAATGTTTTACAAGTGCCAACGGAAGTTGCTAACATGTATAACAACGTGCTCGCTTCTGATTTTCCGAGTCGCGCTGTGGCAATTGCGAAATCCATAAAAACATATCAACCCCATCTCATCGGTTTACAAGAGATTTCGCTCATTCGCCGTCAAAGCCCAGGCGATTCTATTACGAATAGGGTTCCTGATGCTGAAGAAGTCGTCTTAGATTATCTCCAAATTTTGATGAACGCACTCCAAGCAGAAGGGTTGAACTATCAAGTCGCTGCCCAAATCCAAAACATAGACGCCGAAATGCCGATGTTCACAGACGCTGGTATTGTCGATGTCCGATTAACCGATTATGATGTGATACTCTCCCGCAGTGATGTTACTATATCGCGTCCTACGAGCGCAAGCTTCACAAATATCCTCTCAATTGAGATGCTTGGTCTTGAAATACAAAGAGGTTACACTGCCGTCGATGCCACAATTGATGGTGTCACCTATCGCTTCGTCAATACACACTTAGAAGCATTCGCAGCGGAAAATCGGGTGGCACAAACGCAAGAATTGGTGGATATTCTCAGCGATGAAACTTTGCCAATTATTCTGTTAGGGGATTTCAATACGAGGGCTCCGAATGGCACTGCCTATCAGACTTTACTATCGGCGGGGTATGTGGATGTCTGGCAAATGGATTCCGAAGGCATTGGGAACACCTGCTGCCAAGACGATGACATCTTGAATGAGGTGAGCGACCTCACTGTACGGATTGATCAGGTTTTTGTCCGAAATCTGGAACTCCCGACTTCTATAATGACACACACCGTAGGGGATAAACCCTCCCATCGTCTACCTTCGGGATTGTGGCCCTCCGACCACGCTGGCGTTGTCGCACATTTCATTTTTGAGTAATACGAAATCGCTGACGCTCTCAAAAAGCAAAGCGCGATGCAACCGGACTTGAAAATCCATCGCAGCGCGCTTTCTGTTTACTCGGATACATCCCTATTGTTTGAATGTCTACTTTTACATGTAAAACATTCGTTTTTTGCGAAATTTGCGTAAGTCCTATCCTATACATTTAATAGCACTACTATAGTTTGGACAATTTTAAGATAGTTAAAGACTCCCGAATCAAATATCCTCTTTCGTAGCATAGACTGTTAGTCTGTGGCTCTTTGAAACTCCCAGGAAAATACATAGACCGTTGAAAAATCAACGCACACGCAACACAAATTGTCCAAACTACCTTACTCAATTTGTGTCT